>NZ_JBMDIX010000080.1:0-7021 GCF_057808915.1 Rhodococcus sp. FG69
CCCCCCCCCCCCCCCCCCCCCCCCCCCCCCCCCCCCCCCCCCCCGCCAGCGCTCCCACTGCACCGATCATGAATGTCGTCGACATCGACGTCACCTCGCTACCCACCCGCGGCGATACAATAGCCGCGGCGGCCACCCCGAACACGGCGCCGAACTGCCGAAACGTGTTCATCGCGCCTGATGCGGCGCCCACCGACTCCGCCGGAACGGCGTTCATCATCGCGGCAATCGCGACGACACCGCCGGAGAGCGGAATGCCGATCCCGAGCAGGGCAAGTGCGACTCCATATACCGCGAACGGAGCGCCCGCCGGGATCGACATCAGGCCCAGCATCCCGACGCAGATCGACCCGAGCCCGAGCAGCATCGTCGGCCGGGTACCCAGTCGACCGACGATGTACGACGCGGTCAGTGATCCGACGCCCATTGCGCCGAAGAGCGGGAGAAATTCCAGCCCCGTCGCGATCGGACTCAGACCTCGCTCCCCCTGCAGGTACAGCGTCAAGATGAACAGCACGCCGTAGAGACCGAACAATCCGAGGAAATTCACTGCACACGCGGCAAAGACCTCGGGGATTCGGAGCAGACCCGGCGGCAACATCGGAGACTCGGCCCGACGCTCCCAGACCACGAACAGCGCCACTGAAAGAGCGGCAACCGCGAGGGTCACCAGCACGAACGGATGCGCCCAACCACGATGCGGGCCCTCGACGAGCGCGAGTGTGGCGCCGACACCTGCCGCGACGAAGAAGGCCTGGCCGATGACGTCGATACCACCGCTGCGCGATGTCGCTTTGTGGTGCAGCGAAAGCCGTAGGGCAACCAACGCGAACAGGGCGATGGGAATGTTGATCCAGAACAAGGACTGCCATCCCGCCGACGACACCAGCACCCCACCGACGAGCGGTCCCAGCGCCAGAGCAACTCCCGCAGTACCGCCCCATAGACCGATGGCTTTCGCCCGGGCCGTCGGGTCGGGGAAGTGCGTGGTCAACGCCGCGACGGACAGGGGGACAATGACGGCCGCGCACACACCCTGCAAGGCGCGACCCGTGATCAGCACGTTCATGGTCGGCGCGAGGGCGCAGACGATCGATGCGAGCGCGAACGCGCCGGTGCCACCGAGCAACATGCGCCGGGTACCGAATCGGTCGCCGAGCAGCCCACCCGACAGCAGGAGGCACGCGAACGCCAGTGTGTACGCGTCCAGCATCCATTGCGCCGCAGTATCCCCGCCACCCAGACTGTCTGCGATGGTCGGAATTGCCACCGGTGCGATGCTGGTGTCGAGGTAAACGATGAACGTCACCGCACAGATGCCCCACAGGAGGGTCCGCCGGCGGAGTTCAGGCCGGTTCGTCGAAGTATCGGTTCGGGAGATGTCACTATCCGAAGTCACTCGAACATCGTATGCTCAGGAACCTGAAATACTCTGATGCACGGCATGTTTCGATGTACAGCGATAGCCGAAGCCTATCCTGGCTGGCCAGACATCGGAACCTTCCGAAACTCGTCAATGTGCGTGGCGGCGATCGCATGCGCCCGAAGGTTCTATCGACCCAGGTCCGCGCACCTACATTGCTCCCGGCGCGCCACTCCTGCAGACGGTGTTCACCTCGAGTACACGACGGCGTGTTGGCATGTTCCCACTGATCAAGCGCACGGCAAGGAGAAACACGTTGAGCCGAATTCAACTCGAATCGGTGTCGAAGAAATTCGGTACCACCCATGCGATCCACGACGTGAGTCTCGATATCGCGGACGGCGAATTCATGGTCCTGCTGGGTCCGAGTGGGTGCGGCAAGTCGACACTACTCCGCATGGTGGCCGGCCTGACCCAGCCGACTTCGGGCCAGATCCTGCTCGACGACAACGACATAACCACGGCACCCCCACGTCAACGAGATCTTGCGATGGTCTTCCAGAGCTATGCGCTGTATCCCCATCTGACTGTCGCGAAGAACATCGGCTTTCCCTTGCGCACCCGTGGGCAATCGCGACAATCCATCGCTGACAGCGTCGCGAAGGTGGCGTCGATCCTCGACCTGACCCCACTACTCGGGCGGCGTCCGGCCGAATTGTCCGGCGGGCAACGGCAGCGAGTTGCATTGGCGCGAGCGATGGTTCGTGAACCGGGCGCATTCCTGATGGACGAACCCCTGTCCAATCTGGACGCACAACTGCGGAGCGCGACGCGTACCGAACTCATCGAATTGCACAAGAGGATCGGCACGACCTTCCTCTATGTCACCCACGACCAGGTCGAAGCCATGACGATGGCGTCTCGGATCGCGTTGATGAACGACGGGCGCGTCGAGCAAGTGGGCACTCCGACCGAGCTCTACGACACCCCTCGGTCCACGTTCGTGGCAGGCTTCCTCGGAGCGCCACCGATGAATCTCCTGACGGCCGAGGTCGTGAGCCGAGGCGGCGAACTATACGCGGAGGCAGCCGATCTTTCGGTGCCACTGGGCATCTCGGCCGACGAAGTCGCTGCTCGCAGCGTGACCATCGGCGTTCGCCCAGAACGTATCGTTCTCCGCCACGACGGCGTCGGCACCCCGGCCACGGTCGCCACCGTGGAGAACCTCGGGAGCGAAGAACTCGTTCATGTGCGTGTGGGTCCTAATGCCCTGTGCGCGAGAGTATCCCGGCCTGCCGGTGCACGACCCGGCGATACGGTCCATCTCGGCCTGGACAAGTCCGACCTTCATCTGTTCGACCGCGACACCGGGCGCCGGTTGGTCTGGCAGCCCGAGGACGCGGTTGCCGACACCGCAGTTGCAGACACCGCAGTTGCAGACACCGATGTCACCGCCCGACAGACGGGTATCCCAGTCTTCACTTCCTAGATCCCGATTCCTTCCGTACCCACTCTCACCAGGAGCAACAATGAAAAGAACCCTTCTCGGCATGGGTGCGCTCATGACGAGCGCACTCGTACTGACAGCATGTGGCGGTCTCGGCAGCACGACGTCGACGACGGAGACCACATCCGCCTCCCAACCGGTGCCCGAACTGACCGACGACCAACAGGTCTCGATTGTCTTCGAGAGCTACAACTACGGTCTGGCAGGTGCGTGGACCGACACGTTCAACACCCTGATCGGCGAATTCGAAAAGCAGCATCCGAACATCACCGTCACAGCGCAGAAGCCGCAAGGCAACAGCCCCAACCCCGCAACGGACACTGTGTCGAGCATTCAGAACCAGACCGTCGCGGGCGCACCCCCGGACGTTGCACAGCTCGGGTTCAGCGACCTGGACTTCACCATCAACCAGCTGGGAGCGCGATCCCTCGACGAACTCTTCGGCAAGGACGAGGTTCAGAAGAACTTCGACGGAACGAAACACGCCTACGCACCCACCGCACGCACGCTCGCAGACTGGGACGGGACCACGTACGGCATCCCGTTCGTGTTCTCCACGCCCGTCTTCTACTACAACGCAACACTCTTCGAGCAGGCCGGTCTCGATCCTGCCGATCCGCCCTCGACCTGGGACGAGGTTGGCGAGGCGGCGAAGACCATTGCCGACCGGACCGGCAAGGGCGGGGTGTACCTCGACTGCCTCACCAAGTCCGCGAAGGACTGGTGCTACCAGAGTTTGGTCCGATCGAACGGCGGACGCGTCATCTCGGAGGATCGGACGTCTCTCGAATTCGCCGACGAGGCGGCCGTCGAAGCTACGACGATGGCGCAGAAACTGGTCGCCGACGGAGCGACGCCGGTATTGAGTCAGCAGCAGGGATACGAGGCCTTCGCTCGCGGCGACATGGGGATGATTCTCGAAACCAGCGCTATACAAGGGACGTTCACCAAGGGTGCCAAGGACAAATGGGATCTGCGTGCGACCACGATGCCGTCCTTCGGTGACAAGCCTGTCGTTCCCACCAACTCGGGTGCGTCGCTGTTCACGTTCGCATCCGACCCCGCGAAGCAGCGTGCGTCCTGGGAACTCATGAAGTTCTTGACCAGCGAGGAGTCCTACACCACGATCTCACAGGGCATCGGCTACCTTCCGCTGCGCACCGGGCTCGTCGACGATCCCGAGGGACTGCAGGATTGGGCATCGAAGAGCCCGCTGATCGGGCCGAACCTGAAGCAGCTGGAGTCGATGGAGCCGTGGGTCTCCATGCCCGGCAACAACTATCTGCAGATCCGTGACGGAATGATGGACGCCGTCGAGTCGATCGTCTATCAGGGTGCGGATCCGGGTCCGACGCTGGAGGCGGCCCGCGATCAGGGCACAGCTCTTCTCCCTGCTCAGTAGACCGTCGCCCCCCTGCCGAAGCCGCCCAAGAAAGGACACGAGATGGCTGGACCTGATTTCACCGTCGTTCAGTTGACGGACACACACATTCGCAGAGAGGGCGAGACGGTGCACGGCGTCGACACGCTCGCCAACCTGCACACGGTCCTCGACCGATTGGTGAAATCGGGGCAGCGCATCGACGCCCTGGTTCTCTCGGGAGATCTTACCGACGATGGTGACCCGGAGGCATACCGCCGGTTGCGCGAGGCAGTCGTTCCCGCCGCCGACGCTCTGGGTGCCGTCGTGATCTACGCAATGGGCAATCACGACGATCGCGAAGCGTTCGTACACGAATTGATCGCGCCTCAGTCGCCCGACGGCCCCGTCGATGCCGTGGATGCCGTCTTCGACATCGGTGGAGTCCGAATCGTCGTTCTGGACAGCACGACGGCCGGTCGACACGACGGCCGGCTCGAGCCGAGCCAGCTGTCGTGGCTGACCGACGTTCTTGCCGAGCCGGCACCCGGCGGCACGATCCTGGTGCTGCATCACCCACCGATCCCGTCACCGGTCACTTCGGTCGATTCTCTTCGCCTGCAGCACTCGGAGCATCTCGAGGCCGTTCTCGCCGGGTCCGATGTAGGCATGATCCTGTGCGGTCACGCCCACCACACGAGTTCGGGGTCGATCGCTGGGATTCCGGTGTGGGTGGGCCCCGCGATGTCGTACCGCGTCGACCCGATACCGCCCGTCGGCCGACATCGCGGTGTAGTCGGGTTCGGCTTCTCCCGCATCGATGTGTTCGGATCGTCCTTCGTCGCTACCGCGGTGGAGGCCACGCCGACTGCGACGGTGTACGACGAGTCGATGCAGGACATTCTCGACAAGCTCGCGGCGCTCTCGCTCCAGGCTGGGTGAGACGTGTTCGTCAGCGTTCTCGACCGCCCTGTACCCGCCAAGGAGACGGCCTCCGAACCCGCTCGGACCATCCGGGATTCATCGATCGCGCGTGTACTGCGCGTCGCGCAGCCCTATCTGTATCTGACACCGGCCATCGCACTGCTCGTCGTGTGGACCTATCGCCCACTCGTCCAAGCTGCTCAGTTGTCGACGTATTCGTGGAACTTGTTGCCCACGACACCGATGCAAGCGGTGGGGGCGGACAACTACCGTCGTCTGCTCGAATTGCCGGCCGTCGGTGACTCCATCTGGCGCACGGTCGTTCTGATTCTCGCCCTGCTCCCCTTCTCGATCGTTCTGCCCGTGGTGATCTCGTTCGCAACGCGGGGCGTACACGGGCGAGCTCGGGTGATGTACCAGAGCATCATCTTCGCTCCGTTCCTGATCGCACCGGTAGCGGGCGCGGCGGTGTGGCAATGGCTGCTCGATCCGAGCGCCGGAATCGTCAATCGGATTCTCGGTTCGGACCGCAATTGGATCCAGGACACCGCTACCGCTCAGTGGGTGATCATCATCATCACGGGGTGGCACTTTCTCGGGTTCGCGGTGCTGGTGGTGTCCGCCGGCATGGCGGGTGTGAACAGCGACTACTCCGAGGCCGCACAGATGGATGGGGCGTCGCGGTGGCAGATCGATCGTTGGATCACGCTGCCGTTGCTCTCCCCCACCCTGGTGTTCCTCACACTCATGACCGTCCTGCTCAGTGCACAATGGACATTCCCGCTGATCGACACCCTGACCCAAGGCGGGCCGTCGCAATCGACGACCAACATCTATTACCTGTTGTGGGACTACGGTTTCCACAGCTTCGACGCCGGACTCAGCGCGGCCGCAGGCATCGTGCTCTTCGTGGGATTCGGCGCTGTCGCAGGTGCCCTCGTCTGGCTCTCCGAACGGATTACGTTTCATGACAACTGACATGCGCAACACCGGCGCGCCCGACAGCGTCGAGGGTAGCGGCGATCTGCTGCGCCGAATTCGCGGGCACGCCATTCTGATCGTCATCACGGTGGTGTGTGCGTTCCCGATCTATTGGCTGTTCGCGACATCGTTGCGTCGGCCGGACGACGTCGGGTCCCTCTCACCATTTCCGTGGCCACTGTCGATCGAGAACTACACGGATGCTGCGTCGAAGGTCGACATAATCGGCCTCCTGTTGAACACGTTCGGTGTCGCTTTCGTGTCCGCCGCGTCGCAGCTGTTGATCGCACTGCTCGCGTCGTACGCGTTCGCGATGTACACGTTCCGGTTCCAGAACTTCCTCTACCTGGCATTCATCGGGACGTGGTTGGTGCCGTTCCAGGTCACCATGCTGCCCAACTACGTTCTGCTGTACCAAATGGGTCTGATCAACACGCTCGCCGGAGTCGTGGTGCCGACGCTGTGTTCGGCTCTCGGCGTGTTGATGCTCCGTCAACACATGACCAGCTTCCCGAAGGAACTGGTGGCGGCTGCGCGAATGGACGGCAGGTCGTCCTGGTCGATCCTGTGGACAGTCGTGGTACCAAATCTGCGCCCGGCACTCGCGGCGTTGTCCATCCTGTTGTTCATCAACTCGTGGAACGAATATTTCTGGCCGGCAGTGGTTCTGCAGCGTAGCAACTCCGTCCTGCAGCTCGGTTTGCGCAGTTTCATGGGCACCGAGGGCAACGACTGGGGCCCGATGATGGCGGTGGCAGGGATGGCGTGCCTCCCTGTCTTCCTCCTCTACATCGTGCTGCAACGTCACATCGTCAACGCGTTCGTCCGCTCCGGTCTCAAGTAGGAACCGAATCAGGGGCGGGGGGGGGGGGGGGGGGGGGGGGGG
>NZ_JBMDIX010000081.1:0-5989 GCF_057808915.1 Rhodococcus sp. FG69
CGGCATCCACTGGAGTCCGCGCGGGTTTGATCGGCTGCCAGGAACCGGTGTGAGCCCAGGGTTCCTGGTCAGAGCAACGATTCTTCTTCATTCCGTGGTCGCTCAAATTTCATCAGTTACTCGTGGATTCTGCGAGTTCCTCGCATAAGTTCACTGTTCGTGTCAGATTTCGCTACTCGTCGGCAGCAGCGCATCGCTGCCGACGGCGCATCGAGTGCCGCGGGGGTCGGCAGCGGGGAACTTGCGGACGTCGAATCGCTGCAGCGGCTGGCGTCGGCGTCGGGGGACGACGAACACGACTTCTTCCGTAACACGCTGGTCGAATACGGATGGGCCAGAGATGTGGCGGGTCTGAGCCCCGCGACGCTGCAGAGAATCATGTATCCCGTGATCGAGATATGCGATTACTTCGATTGCGTGCCATGGCGATTGACCCAGCAGCAGTTCGATCAGTACTTCGCCGGTCCCGGCAAACGCAGTCACGCGACCATCCGGAAAAAGACAGTTCAGATCGACAACTACTACCGATTCCTCGAGCACCGCTACGCTGGCGAGCTGCTCCGAGCGTTCGGCGTCGGTGTCGAGTCACCGGTCGACCCGTTCAACCGGCCGAGGCACAGGGGTGATTTCGCGCTGCGGATTCCTCCCACTCGACGAGCGATGACAGCGTTCTTTGCCGACTGGAGAGACGCCCTGCCACGCTCTCGCAAGTACCACGTGAGCGCACGCGACTACACCATGGCGAAGATTGCGTACTTGTCCGGTGTGCGGGCGTCGGAGCTGTGTGCGGTGAAGATCGGCGACATCCATTGGGAAGCGGGACAGTGGGGCCGCTTCGTCGTCGTGGGTAAGGGTGCCCGCGGATCGGGTCCACGCGAACGGCAAGCTTTTCTCTTCGAAGAGGGGAGAGAGCTGCTGTGGTGGTATCTCGAGCAGGTCCGGGGCGAGTTCTGCGACGACCCGACCGACGCGGGCGCACCGTTGTGGCCATCGGAACGCTTGCCGACCGCCGTCGCGGCGCTCAACCTCGCCGTTGCACCCGCCATTCAACCCTCGACATTTCGCCGCAATCTCAAAGCTGCATCGCACCATCACCTCAACGGCCCGGTGCGCGAGCTCTACCCCCATCTGTTGCGTCATGCCTGCGCTACCCACAACTACCAACGAGGAATGCCCTTGTGGGATGTGCAGAAGATGCTCGGTCACGAATGGGCAAGCACCACTGTGGGCTATCTGGCGTCGGCAGGAGCCGACCCGGAACGGTCCGTCATCGAGTCGACACAACGCGCCGTGCGGCGCTTGAGTACGGAGAATTAGAAGATGAAATGGAATTTGCGCATGGTTGCGGCGCAACGCGACATCTGGCGTCCGACGCAGCTGCTCAAAGCATTCGAGCAGGTCGACTTCCATCCGTCATTGAGCAAGACTGCGGCCCTGTGGTCTTCGGCGCCGATCACGATCCGACTCGATGACCTGGACAAGATCTGTGCGGCGTTGAACTGCACTGTCGGTGATCTGATGCTGGCGGAAGCTGTTCACGACGCGGATCTCGACGCAGCTCCAGCACGCGCAATCGGCGATCGGTCGGGCCCTGCCGCACCCACTGCCGGGGCCCGGAAGCGCGGAGCCCGCCGCGTTCCACCTCCCAACTGATGTCGGGACGAAACCCTGCCGATGGGGTGGCGGCACGCAATGCCGCCCGGCACACCGAGCGCACGATACGGATGATCGAGCAGACACCCGCGCAGTTCCGTGACGACGTGCAGGCGTGGGTCACTGCGCTGGGCGGCCGCGGTCGACGTAAATCCAGACCGTTGACGGCAGTGACGATTGCCCTCTATCTCAATTTCGCGCTACCGGTCTTGCAGGAATGGGCTGAGACACACCAAAGTCTGCGATCTGTCGATACTGTCGACATCGAGCGCGCTCTCAGCCGTCACTCAGGGCAGTCGAGACATAACGTGCACACGGCCCTGAGGTCGCTCTTTCGCGGACTCAAACGCGAACGTCGCATCTTCGCCGACCCTGCCCGAGAGGTCGCTGGTCGGTACACCCGCAGGATCCTCAGACCGTTACGATCCGATCGCGTACATGGGCTCTTCGATCAGCTGACCAGGCCCGATGACCGGGTGATTCTGGCGCTCGTCGCGGTCCACGCGCTGACGATCGAAGAGGTCATCGGCTTCCGACTCGACCATCTCGACCGTTCGGCAGGACGAGCAACCGTCACCCGGCCACACACCCGCCACACGTTCTGGTTGGACGAGTTCACCGCCGAGGTGCTCCGCGACTGGCTGATCTACCGTCAGCGTCGGTGGCCGACGAGCACGAATCCGTACTTGCTGATTACCCGGGTGACTGCGCCTACCGCGCTGCCGGGCAGTCGCCACTACATCACCCGCCCATTCCGTGACCTCGGCATCACCGCCCGCGAACTGCGTGTCGATCGCATCCTCGACGAGGCCGCCCACAGCGGCGACCCGGTTGCCCTGATGACCGTGTTCGGTATCGGCACCACCACAGCGGTGCGCTATGTCAGGACCGCGCACCCTGGCCGATTCGACGTAGACCCCACTGCACCCTGACTCGATTCGAAGTTCAGCCAACGGACCGGTCGTCGCCGCAGGTTCGTAAACCGCTCGACGCAGCCAACGGCCTTCCGAAACATACGGGGAGGGGGTATGGTCTGACACGTTAGCCAGATACCCCTAGGGGGTATAGAGACAGTCGGAGGAGCGCGACATGATCACCACGCACTACAAAGTCACGGGCATGACCTGCGGCCACTGCGAAGCGTCGGTCCGGGAAGAAGTCGGTGCTGTGGTCGGGGTCGACACGGTCGAAGCATCAGCGTCGGCAGGAACGCTGACGGTGACGAGCATCGGCGAGCCCGACCACGCCCGGGTCATTGCCGCCGTTCGCGATGCCGGATACGCAGCCGAACCGCAAACCGCAGATTCGCCTACCGCGTAACCGCTGAAGTCGTTGCAGGAAGAGGTATTTCGCGATGAACAACCACACGCATTCTGACGTCGGAACGGCTAAGAGAGCTGGCGCGCAGTCGGGGCACGACACGTCCGAACGCAGCGCAGGCCACACCGGACACGGCGAGCACTCCGAACACGGAGGACACACAGGGCATACCGGGCACGGTGGCCATGCCGGTCACGGCGATCACGTCGGTCACGGCGATCACGTCGGCATGTTCCGTCGTCTGTTCTGGATCATGCTGGTCCTCGCCGTTCCGGTGATCGTGGCATCGAACATGTTTGCGATGCTTCTCGGATACTCACTGCCGGACGCGTCGTGGATCGCCTGGGTCTCGCCGACGCTCGGCACCGTGATGTACGCCTGGGGCGGATCTCCCTTCCTCACCGGCGCAGTCAGCGAAATCCGTTCCCGTGCACCGGGAATGATGCTGCTCATCGCCCTCGCGATCACCGTCGCATTCATTGCGTCGATGGGCGCGAGCCTCGGCCTGCTCGATCATCAGCTCGACTTCTGGTGGGAACTGGCGCTGCTGATCGTGATCATGCTGCTCGGGCACTGGATCGAAATGCGATCCCTCGCGCAGACCACCTCCGCTCTGGACTCACTGGCGGCGCTGCTCCCGGACACCGCCGAACGCGTCGACGGCGACGATGTGGTGCCGGTGTCCCCGGCCGAGCTGCAGCGCGGTGATGTCGTCGTCGTGCGCCCCGGCGGCCGAGTACCGGCGGACGGCACCATCGTCTCCGGATCGGCGAGCATGGACGAGTCCATGATCACCGGCGAATCACGCACCGTCCGCCGCAGCGACGGCGACCAAGTTGTCGCCGGCACGGTAGCCACCGACTCCGGTCTGCGCGTCCAGGTCACCGCAGTCGGGGAGGACACCGCCCTCGCAGGCATCGGCCGCTTGGTCGCCGACGCCCAGAACTCGACCTCGCGCGCTCAGCGCATCGCCGACACGGCCGCCGGTTGGCTGTTCTGGTTCGCTCTCGGTGCCGCGATCATCACCGCCGCTGTGTGGACTCTGGTCGGGATGCCCGACGACGCCGTCATCCGCACCATCACCGTGCTGGTCATCGCCTGCCCCCACGCCCTCGGACTCGCGATCCCGCTGGTGGTCTCCATCGCCACCGAACGCGCAGCCCGCGGCGGTGTCCTGGTCAAGGACCGGCTCGCACTCGAAACAATGCGCACGGTGGACACCGTGCTCTTCGACAAGACCGGCACCCTCACCAAGGGTGAACCCACCGTCACCGCAATCGAGGTGACAGACGGGCGCACCGCCGACGAGGTCCTCGCTTTGGCCGCTGCCGCAGAAGCCGACTCTGAACATCCCCTCGCCCGTGCCATCGTCGGCGCCGCACGCGCGCGGAACCTGACCGTCCCGGCTGCAGCCGGTTTTCAGTCGTCTCCCGCTGTCGGGGTCGCTGCGGACGTCGACGGCACCCGCATTCAGGTCGGCGGGCCCGCGCTGCTCGAGCAGGAAAACGGATCCGAACTCGCTGTCGCCGACCGGTGGCGCGGCGACGGGGCGATCATCCTGCACGTCCTGGCCGACGGTGCTGTGATCGGTGCCCTTGCGCTCGCCGACGAGATCCGGCCCGAATCACGCACTGCGGTAGACGCGTTGCATGCGCGCGGAATCGCGGTGGTGATGATCACCGGTGATGCCGAAGCCGTCGCGAAGTCCGTCGCCACCGAGCTCGGTGTGGACCGCTACTTCGCGGGGGTGAAACCGGAAGACAAGTCCCACAACGTTGCTGAACTTCAACAGGAAGGGCGCACCGTGGCGATGGTCGGTGACGGAGTCAACGACGCACCGGCTCTCGCGCAGGCCGATGTCGGTATCGCTATCGGCGCGGGTACCGACGTTGCTATCGCGTCGGCCGGAGTGATCCTCGCCAGCGACGACCCGAGGTCGGTGTTGTCGGTGATCGAACTCTCGCGCGCCTCGTACCGGAAGATGAAGCAAAACCTCTGGTGGGCAGCGGGATACAACCTCATCTCAGTCCCACTTGCGGCAGGAGTGCTCGCGCCGGTCGGGTTCGTGCTGCCCATGTCGATCGGCGCGATCCTGATGTCGCTGTCGACGATCATCGTCGCCGCGAACGCGCAGTTACTGCGTCGACTCGACCTCACACCCGACACCATCACCGGAGCGGTGAACGACGGGATTTCCAATGCTCCGTCGCAGCGCGAACCGGCACTGTAGGAGTTGATCTCGTCTCGGGAGTACAGCCCTGACAACTGTGGAACACGCTGATGGGCCGCACCCTCTCCGCCGGAGAGGATGCGGCCCATCGTTTCGGGAAGCGGACCAGGTCAGCCGAGCAGTCGCTGCATGGTGTCGATCTCCTGCTGTTGAGTCGCGACGATGGTGCGGGCCATCTCCAGGGCGTCAGGATTGGAACCGTCCGCTATTTCGGTGTTGGCCATCTCGATGGCACCGGTGTGGTGGGCGATCATCATCGTCAACCACTGGCGGTCGAATTCCGGTCCCGACGCTACCATCAACGCGTCCATGTCCTGAGCGGTCATCATGCCGCTGCCGGAGCTGTGGTCCATCCCGCCCATGTCACCCATGTCCATGTCGGGCATGGGCTGGCCCCACTCGGTCAGCCATGCCGTCATCTGGTCCATCTCGGGCTGTTGCGCGGCGGCGATCGCCGATGCCAGCGACAGGACCTCCGGGTTGTCGGTGCGGCCGTCCGCCAAGTCGGCCATCTCCACTGCTTGCGCGTGATGCGGGTACATCATCTGCGCGAACATCACGTCGGCATCGTTGAACTGCGCCGTCGAGCTCGCCGGCGCGGACGATGCCGGCGTCGAGGACATCGATCCCATCGAATGGCCATCCATCGACGAATCCGCCCCGTTGTCGCTACAGCCGACGACGAGGAACGCGCTCGCGGCGGCAGCAGCGATCGAGGCAATGACTTTGGTACGCATGAGGAAACTCCTTGTAAGAGTGAGTAGTACAGAGGATTCGATGTCGTTC
>NZ_JBMDIX010000082.1:0-5778 GCF_057808915.1 Rhodococcus sp. FG69
TTCCCGCACCGTCTTCGTCTAAATCCCTGCTCAGCGCGTTTCAACTCGAAAGAGCTGTCGGGGGTGCTCGCTACAGTCCCTGTCATGGCAGATCGGCAGCTAGGTGAGGTCCTGGACACGGATTCAGTCGTCCCGGTGAGGAGTGCGGAGGTGTTTCCGGACCTGTCGGGCGAGGTCGCCGCTCGGATCGAACGGTCGATGGCGTCGGCACGGTCCGGTGCTACCCGCCGCGCCTACGATTCGGCGTGGCGACGCTTCGAGACCTGGTGCACCGTCGCCGGGCACCACGCGTTGCCGGCGCATCCCGCTACGGTGGCGGCCTATCTCGTTGCGGCTGCCGACACGCTCACCGTCGACGGGACGCGGGCGTATGCGCCGTCGACGTTCGGCAAATGGATCGCGGCGGTCGCGGACCGCCACCGCGCTACCGGCTACGACAACCCGTGCGGGCACGAGATGGTGCGCGCCACTCTCTCGGGTATTCGGCGGGATTACGCGTCTGCGGGGGAGCGGCCCCGTAACCCGCGCGCACCGCTGCTGACCTCCGACATCACTACGATCGTCGATTACGCGCGTCGAGGTGGGGCCGGGTGGGCGTCGGAGGTCCTCGAACGCCGCGACACTGCGCTGCTCCTGATGGGCTACACCGGCGCATTCCGCCGCAGCGAACTCGTAGCGCTCGAATGCCGCGATGTCCACCGCGACCGCCTCGACGGCGCGCACGTACGTATCCGCAAATCGAAGACCGACCAGGACGGCACCGGAACCGTGAAAGCACTCCCGTTCACCGACCGCCACGAGTCATGTCCGGTCTGCGCGTGGGTGCGATGGCTGCAGATCGTCGCAGCGTTCGACACCGGCGGCAGAGTTGCTGTCATCCGAATACTTTCCCGCGCAGTGGAATTCGACTCCCATATCTGCCGCGGCACCCTTCCTGTAGTCGAGAAACGGTCCCCTCTGTTTCGGTCCGTCCGCAAGAACGGCAACCTCTCCGACACAGCCCTGTCCGGAGCCGCGGTGCACGCGGCGATCCGCCGCCGCGCTACTCGAGCTGGATACGGCCCCGACACCGTCGCCCAGCTCGGCGGGCATTCCCTCCGTTCCGGCTTCGTCACGCAGGCCTTCCGCAACGGTGCCGACGCGCATGCGATCATGCGCCAAACCGGGCACACCACACCCGCAATGGTCGAAACATACGCTCACGAGAATGCGCCACTGGTCGGCAACGCCGTCACCGAGCTCGGCCTATGACCAGGCACCCGACCGAACCAGTGAGCGGCGACGGGACGACAGGGGTAGATGCTGACCACGACGACCGCCCTTGTCCGATACGTGCATCGGACATCACGAACACGTCGATACCGAGGCGGGATCGGCACACGTGGTCACTGTTCGAGGACTGGTGCACCGCCCATGGCGAACCCCCATTGGCGGCCTCTCCTGAGTCACTTGCTCGGTTCCTGTATGCGCACCCCGCCGCGCCGACGACCCAACGCCGCCGGATCGCGGTGATCGACTCCGCTCATCATCGGCATCTATTACCTCCTCCAGGGCGCGCTGAGACCGTCCGGGCTGCGCTGGATGGGGCCCGCACGTCGCGCCTGCAGGAGGTGGCAGCCGTGATCGGCGGAATCATCGCCCGACTCCCCGAATACGGTTGGCCGTCAGCGTTGTTCGCGCGCAGAGACGCGCTGATCCTCACGCTCGCTACGACAGGTCTGCCGTACACGCAGATCGCGGCCCTGCGGGCATGCGATGTCACCGCCGATGCGGGTCTCGACGCCCTTCGCATCGAGACAGGCCGCGGCGTTCATACCCTCACCTCCCTCGCGCTGGCGGGGACGGGCATTTCTCCGCGCACGGTGTACCAGCGCTGGTGTGAGGTGCTCGGCCATCAGGCCCGGTATCCGAGCACCCGAATGCTCGCCGACGCTTTCGATGCCGTGGACGGCACCGGGCTCGGCGGATACGACCGGTATTTCGACCCGGCCGGTCAACATCCGCTGTCGACTGCGATCGACCGGTGGGGCCACACCCCGTTGGCTGCGACCCCGCTGACCGCCCGTGCGGTAGCGGGCATCGTGCGAATGCACTGGGACGGAAGGGCACCCACCCACCTGCAGCCCACTGCGCGGTCACAACATCCGGAGCAGATCGCGGCACCGGATCCAGTACCGCGGGTTCTACTCGACCCCGGCTACTACGAACGCGGAACGCTTGCGCGTAGACACGCCCACGGTCTTCTCGACGACGTGGACTCTGTCCTGGCCGATGTCGAAACCCGCGCGGACAGCCTGTTGGAAGCTCTCGTCGACTTTCTCGAATCGGAGACCGCACGCGTGCCGGCCGACACCGTCGAGTGACTAGTGGTTGGTACTCGGGTTTGCACACACTCTTCTTCTCACGGCAGGGAGGCGGTGACGTCTCAGAAATCTCCGAGATGAAGATCGATCAGGCCGCGAACGAACGAGGCATCGATCTCGACCCCGTTCTGCGGGGTCTACGTCGAATCCGGGTCGTCTGAGAGTCGGGGATTTCGGAAATCTTTCGGAGAGCGTCCGGTCCAGCGTTTGAAGGCGTGAGAGAAGTTGGCGAGGTCGCTGTATCCGAGTTCGGTAGCGATCTCGCTGACCGAAACCGATCGGTCGAGGAGCCGTAGCATCGCGCGCTCGTACAGCAGCGAGTGGCGCACCTTGCTATAGGTGGTTCCTTCTTCGGCAAGCCGCCGTTTCAACGTGCTACTCGACATCGACAATGCTTGTGCAACATCATGGTTGGTTCGCTGTCCGAGGTCCTTTTCCAACTGTTGCCTCACCTTCTCGGCGGATGACATGGACCCACTCCGCTGGGCGAGTGTTCGCTGCAGATCAGCGATAGCGAGACGATATGCGAGGGGGTCCGAGAAGCGACAAGCCTTGTTGAGGGTCTCCTCGGGTACGTGGACGAAGGAAATCGGAGCGTCGAAGAACCGGCGATTCGCCCCCGGACCTTCGTCGTGGCTCACCTCGGCCGGCTCCGGCCAGCTCAGATGGAGTGTCACCGGCGATATGTCACCGGCGAGCATGTCCAGCAGTCGTAGTAACGCCGACCCACCGTAGGTGATGACCAAGCAGTCCAGTGCGGAATCGCCTGTGTGCGCAGTGAGCCCGACGATCAGACCGTAGTCGCCGGTGTGGAACTGCGACTTCAACGCCGTGGAGATCAATGGTAGGTATGTCAGGAGATCGACGATCTCGGCGACCGAACCAGCGCTGATCAAAGGTGAACTCAGAGGCCCGAACGATGTCAACTGGGCCTGCTCGGCAAACGCAAATCCGAGTCGAGTGGCCTGGGCGATATCGAGTTCGGGATAGACCTCCCGAAACCACCGTATCGGTGCCTGAACGTCATGCTGAATGAGCGTCGCTTCACTGGTTCCTTCGCGGTGCATGATCACACGAAGCCGCGCGGCGGCGTCAGGGTCGAGTGCGCGGCGTTCGAGCAACTGAACGAACGCAAGCGGTGGCACGCCCTCGTCGCTCAGCTTCACGGTGACCCCTTTGACCCGAATTCACAAGTTTATGACTCCACCGAACATAGCCGTCACCCGCGTTTGCGACGACACTTTCGTCAATCACGCCGGAAAACGAGGAGTTGACATGGCAGCTGTAATTTTCGTCGCCCACGATGGTGAGAAGCACGAGGCGGCTCTGGTCGAAGGTCGCTCGCTGATGCAGATTGCAACCGACAATGCTGTGCCGGGGATCGATGGAGACTGTGGGGGCGAAACGGCCTGTGGCACCTGCCATGTGATCGTCGACCCGCAGTGGTCAGGAGAGGTGGGTCTGTCCGGCGCCGACGAGGAGGAGATGCTGGCGATGAACCCCGAGCGTGAACCCACGTCTCGGTTGTCGTGCCAGATGGTGGCCTCGGAAGCGTGGGATGGCCTGATCGTTCGAACACCTGAATTCCAATTGTGATGTGCGAAAGGCAGGCACGACAGCATGAAAGTTTCTGAGTCGATCGCCGACAAGGTCCAGTCGACCATCCCGATAGGGCTGCAGATCCAGGGCGCTCATTTGTACGACAAGACCCGACGGTGGGTGACTGGCACGAATGGCAAGAAGATCTTCGTCGAAAGTCCCATCCCACCGGTCGAGGATGTCGAGCTCGCCGACATCGACCTCAGTAACCCCTTTCTTTACAGACAAGGGCGGTGGCAGTCGTACTTCGAGCGCGTGCGGAACGAGGCACCGGTGCACTACCAACCCAATAGTCCGTTCGGCCCGTTCTGGTCGGTCACGCGCCATGCCGATATCGTGGCCGTCGACAAGAATCACGCTGTGTTCTCGGCCGAACCGTTCATCGTCATCGGCGTTCCGCCCCGGTTTCTCGATATCGAGATGTTCATCGCGATGGACCCACCACACCACGACAAGCAGCGCGCTGCCGTCCAGGGGGTTGTCGCACCGAAGAACCTCCGGGAGATGGAGGGACTGATCCGATCGCGCGTACGGGAGGTATTGGACGACCTCCCCTTGAACGAGCCGTTCGACTGGGTGCAGAATGTCTCGATCGAGTTGACAGCTCGGATGCTCGCAACTCTTCTGGATTTCCCCTACGAACAACGCCGCAAACTCGTCTACTGGTCCGATTTGGCAACCTCGATGGAGCAAGCCAACGGTGGGCCCTCGGACAACGACGAGGTGTTCGAAGGCATGCGTGACATGGCCCGTGGCCTCAGCGCTCTCTGGCATGACAAAGCAGCCAGGAGGTCTGCAGGGGAAGAGTCCGGTTTCGATCTGATCACCATGTTGCAGAGCAACGAGGACACCAAGGATCTGATCGATCGTCCGATGGAATTTCTGGGCAACCTCGTCCTGCTGATCGTCGGTGGCAACGACACCACGCGAAACTCGATGAGCGGTGGCGTTCTTGCGTTGAACCAATTCCCCGACCAGTTCGAGAAATTGAAGGCCAATCCCGATTTGATCCCCAACATGAACTCGGAAATCATCCGATGGCAAACACCCTTGGCGTACATGCGCCGAATCGCCAAAGCCGACACCGTTCTGAACGGACAATTCATCCGCAAGGGTGACAAATTGGTGATGTGGTATGCCTCGGGTAACCGCGACGAACGCGTTTTCGAGAATCCTGATGATTTCATCATCGATCGTGCCAATGCGCGCAATCACATCGCGTTCGGATTCGGTGTGCACCGGTGTATGGGCAATCGGCTGGCCGAAATGCAGCTGCGGATTCTGTGGGAGGAGTTGCTTCCCCGCTTCGAGAACATCGAGGTCGTCGGCGACCCCGAGTATGTTCAGTCGAATTTCGTGCGGGGCATCAGCAAGATGATGGTGCGCCTGACGCCTACTTCCAGCGTATGACATCGCAACGGGCGATCATCGTCGGCGCAAGCCATGCTGGGGCACAACTGGCAGCTAGTTTGCGCCAAGAAGGTTGGACAGGCGACATCGTCCTCATCGGTAACGAGTCTGCCGCTCCCTATCAACGCCCCCCGCTGTCGAAGGCATACCTGGCGGGCAAATGCGTACTCGACGATATCGCCATTCGCAGCACGGACTTCTACTCCAAGCAAGGTATTCAGCTCCTGAACGCGCAGGTGGAGACCATCGTTCGGTCGGAAGGCAACGTCGTTCTCGACACCGGGGAGAAGCTGGCCTACGACAAGCTCGCGCTGTGCACGGGAGCCCGCCCTCGTCGGCTCACCGTTCCCGGGGCCGATCTCCACGGGGTCTACTACCTGCGCACCGCAGCGGACGTCGAGAGGAT
>NZ_JBMDIX010000083.1:0-5458 GCF_057808915.1 Rhodococcus sp. FG69
GCGCGGAGGTCGACGACCCACTGGCCATCGTCGATGCGCCTGCGTAGTTCGTCGGGATCGACAGGCTCCGGGGTGGACAGATCGATCGGGGCCGGACCTTCGGTGTTGATGACGCCCATGTGGGCGTAGTACGCGGGGTAGGCCGACAATCCTGCGATCAACTCGTCGACGTAGGTTTGTTCGTCCTGGGTCAGCGCGGGATTGGACTGTTGCTGTTCACCGATGGTCGACGAGTCGCCGCTGGTGGGGGTCGCGGAGCAGAAGCTACCGAATCCGTGGGTGGGGTAGACCTCGACGTCGGCGGGGAGTTCGGCGGCGATTCGACGGACCGAGTGGAACTGGGCATGGGTGAGCTCGTCGGTGTGTTCGGAGCCGAGTAGGTCGGTGCGGCCGGTGGATCCGTAGAGCATCGAGCCGCCGGTGAAGATCGCGATCGGTTCGTCTCCGAGTTGCAGTACGTAGCTGACGTGATGATGTGTATGGCCCGGGGTGTGCATGACCTGAAACGTCGCCGATCCCGCGTCGACGACATCGCCGTCCCCCACTGCCCGTCGCTCGAATTCGACCGGGTCACCCTCGGGCACAACGTATTCGGCTCCGGTAGCGCGTGCGAGTTCGAGGCCGCCGGTGACGTAGTCGTTGTGGATGTGGGTTTCGAGTACGTGGGTGATCGCGGCGTTCTTCTCCGCGGCCAGTGCCAGGACGCGGTCGATGTCACGTTGGGGATCGATCACGACGGCGATGCCGTCGTGGCTGATCAGGTAGCTGCGGTCGCCGAGGCTCGACGTTTCGATGATGGCGATGTCTGGATCGGTAGCGCTCACGGGGTACTCCTACGGTGTCGTCGGGTCGGCCTCGTTTCTGACGTGAAACGTCCTCGTTCAGGCCAGTGCGAGGAAGAGTTTTTCCAGTTCTGCTTCGGTCATGGGTTCTTTGTTGTCGGCGGTGTCGCCGGTCATGCATTCGCGGAGGCCGGTGGCGACGATCTTGAATCCGGCTTTGTCGAGGGCGCGGGAGACGGCGGCGAGTTGGGTGACGACGTCTTTGCAGTCACGTCCGTTCTCGATCATGCCGATCACTCCGGCGAGTTGGCCGTGTGCGCGGCGCAGCCGGTTGAGTACCAATGCGATGCTGTCTTCGTCGCCGACCATTGCGGTCTCCTGAGGGTGTGAGGGTGGTAGTGGTTTCAGATTACCCCTGGGGGCATCGGGTCGGTGTGTGCGTTCGGTCATGAAAGAACGAGGGTGTCGACAAGTACGTAGCCCGCGACGGCGAACACCAGGTAGGCGAACCACGTGCGCAGCTTGTCGGTATCAATGCGTGTGCTCAGTCGCCCGGCGACCAGCGAGCCTGCAATCGCAGCACCGGCGAACGCGGCTGTCAGTGCCCAGTTCCCGCCGAGCCCGTCGGCCTGAGCGATCAGTCCGGCGGCGGAGTTTGCGACGATGACCACCAGCGACGTTCCGACAGCGACACCCATCTCGATTCCCAGCAACAGCACCAGAGCGGGGATGATCAGAAATCCTCCGCCGACGCCGAACAGTCCGGTGAGGACACCGACCCCGAACCCTGTCGGTATGGACCGTGGTGCGCATCGCCGCCAGTCGATCCCGGAATCCCCTGTCTTGCATGCAGTTCCGACATCGTCGGCGCTGCGCAGCATCCGCGCCCCGGCAATGATCATGACGATTGCGAAGCCGATCATCACGGCCGCCTCGGGCAGATGTCTGCCCAGGGCGCTGCCGACCACGGTGCCGACAATGCCGGTGGCCGCGAAGATCGCCGCCAGCCGCCACTCGACGAGCCGCGCCCGCACCTTGGGGATGGCCCCGGTCGCAGAGGCGACACCGATCACCAGCAACGATGTCGGTATCGCCTCCGACAGGTCCATTCCGAGGGCGTAGACGAGAACCGGGACCGCGAGAATCGACCCGCCGCCTCCGAGGAGACCGAGCAGGATGCCGACGGCGACGCCGAGGACCAGTGCCAGTGCCAGGGTCATCAGCTGTGGGCTGTGTCCTGGCCACCGAGTGCGTCGATGGCGGCCTGGAGCTTGGTGGTGGCCTCGGCCGCGACATCGGAGAGGGCGGGTTCTCCGGTCGCTTGGACCATGATGTCGGGGTTCATCGCTTCGACGATCACCGATCCGGATGTGGCGGTGTCGGCGCGGACGACGACATTGCACGGCAGCAGCAAGCCGATCTGGCGCATGACTCCGACGGCGCGGTGCGCGAGGGTGGGATTGCAGGCACCGAGGATCAGATACTGCTCCATGTCTTCGCCGAGTTTGGCCTTCAACGTGGCCTGCATGTCGATTTCGGTGAGAACACCGAAGCCTTGGTCGGACAGGGCTGATTTGACGGAGTCGACTGCGGTGTCGAAGTCGGTGTCGGTCAGAGTGGTCGAGAGTGCGATGTTCATGAGGGAAATTCCTTTCGGTGGTCGAACTGTGGTGGTGTGGGCCTACCCGATTCGGGGCCGGCGAATACTCGGCACGCCCGCTTTGGTGAGCAGTGCGCTGGCCGGGCACCAGCCAACCGCTGCGTAGAGGGCGAGGTTGGCGGCAGCGAACGCGCTGAGTAGTCGCCATTGCGGTGCGTGTAATTCGCCGAGTGCCAGACCGGTGGCGGTGACACCGGCAGCAAGGGCGGGGACGATACGTTCGATCGGCCATCCTGTGAATGCCGCCGAGTGGGTTGTGTTCGGATCGGTCATGATTGCTCCGTTGGGTGTGGTGAGGGTGTCAGTGAGAGAAGCTGATCGAGGGCAGCACCTTGCGCAGCCAGGCTGGTGACCACCATGCGGCGTGACCGGTCAGACGCAGCAGGACCGGCAGCAGGATGAGCCTGATCAGGAAGGCGTCGAGCAGTACCGCGACACCGAGAATGATGCCCATTTCTTTCGGTGGGAGCGGATCGGAGAGTGCGAAGGTGAAGAACACGGCGACCATGACCGCGGCGGCGGCGAAGATGACGCGGCCGGAGTGGGCGAGGCCGTCGACCTGGGCGGCTTTCGGGTCGCCGGTCTTCTCGTAGTGCTCTTTGGCGGTGGCGAGCAGGAACACGGTGTAGTCCATGGCGATGGCGAAGATCATCGCGAAGAAGAACACCGGTCCCCAGCCGTCGAGGAACCCCTGTGGGGTGAAGCCGAGCAGTGATGCACCGTGTCCGTCTTGGAAGATCAGCTTCGCTACTCCGAATGCGGCTGCGGTCGAGAGCAGACTGACGGCGGTGCCGAGGATCGCGATCAGCGGTGCCTGCAGTGCAACGAGCAGCAGGATGAAACCGAGCGCGAGGATGATCCCGATCACCAGCGGCAGGTAGTCGTTGAGGGCTTGCTGCAGATCGAGGTTCTCCGCCGGTGCCCCGCCGACCAATGCCGACTCCGGGAGCTGCGCGCGCAGGTCACCGAGGATGGTGCCCATACTCTCGTCGGAGGGGTCCACGGCGGGAAGCGCTTGTAGCAGTGAGTAGTTCGAGCCGTCCGCGGCAGGCTGGGGCGGAGTCACCATCGAGATCCCGTCGACGCTGCTGGCTGCGGTGGCGGTCGCGGCGGCGTCGGAAGAGGGGACGACGATCTGCAGTGCGCCGGGTGCGCCGTCGCCGAACTGGGCTTGGACGAGCTCGTAGCCTTGGCGAACCGGTGCATCTTCTGGGACGACGGTGATCGAGGGCATTGCGACTTTCAGTCCGAGGACCGGCAGTGCCAGGACGATGAGGATGCCGACGGAGACCAGTGCGAACGGCCAGGGATGCTTGTGGAGTAGTTCGCCCCAGGCTGCGAATTTCGGGGAGCGGTGCTGCTGGCGTTTGGCGTAGGGCAGGGATGCGGCGTTGACCTTGGAGCCGAGTGCCCCCAGGGTTGCGGGGAGCAGGGTCATGGTGGCGATCAGCACGAACGTGACAGCGAGCATGATGCCGACGGCCATGGTCCGCACGGCCGGTGCGGGAACGAGAAGCACTGCCGAGAGGCTCACCAGGACTGTCAGACCGGACAGGACCACGGCTTTGCCTGCGGTGTCCATGGTTTCGGCGACGGCGGCACGGGGATCGGCGTTGCGTAGTGCGTCGCGGAACCTGGCGACGATGAAGAGGGCGTAGTCGATGCCGAGGGCGAGCGCGAACATCATCGCGAAGTTCATCGCCCACACCGAGATCGGGGTGACGCCGTTGAGCAGCACGAGACCACCGGCGGATGCGACGAGTCCGGCGACGGTGAGTAGCAGCGGCAGTCCTGCGGCGACGAGCGATCCGAACGCGAGCACCATGATCGCCAAGGTGACCGGCCAGGAGAACAATTCGGCTTGGATCATGGCATCGTGGTTGGCTTTGTTGAAGTCCGACCACAGTGCGGAGGACCCGGTCGGGTAGACCTCGATGCCGTCGCCGGAGAGTTCGGTCAGTTCGCCTTTGACCTCGTCGACGGCTTTGACCATGTCATCTGTACTTGCGTTTGCGCCGGCGATGAGGATGCCGGTGCGGCCGTCGGGGCTGATGGTCATGCCTGGCTGGGGGGCGATGATCTCGCCGAAGCGAGTGTCACCGTCGAATACGGCCGCGACGTCGGTGAGTGTCTGCTGCACCGCTGCGTCTTCGATCGTGGCGGTGTCGGAGTGAACGACCACTTGCACTGCCGCAGAGGAGTTACCACCGAAATGCTGCTGGGCGAGCTCGCGGACCTGGACGGATTCGGAACCGTTGGCCTGCCAGCCGGCCCCGGCCAAGGATGAGAACACCGATGGCGCAGCCGATCCCAGGGCAACGAGGGCGATCAGCCAGATGCCGAACACCCACCTGCGGCGGGCGACCATCGTGCTTCCCAGGCGGCCTAGTGCGCCGGGTGCCGGTGGCCGATGGCGGTCGTGGCGGCCGGTGGCCGCCGCGGTAGCGGGCTTGGTCACAATTACTTCTCCTAATACGGGTGGGGGTATTCAGAAGCGTTGAAGACGCCCAGAGATTCCTGCGAAATGCAGTGGAGTGCTGTTGGGGTGGGGGTCAGCGACGAAACAGGGAACGAAAGAAGTTGTCGCGTGTAGCTGGGGCGGGTGTCTCCATGGAGCAGGAGCACTGCTGCGACCGCGGAACGTTCTTCATAACGCTGTCGACATGTCGACCGCAGCCAGCCCAGGTGGTCTTACCGCATGCCGGGCACGGGACGGGGTAGCACATGGCGGTCCTTTCTGGCGGGTACATCCCTACTGTGACACATACCTAGGGGGGTATGCAAGTACCCGTGGGGGTATGAGGGAAGGGGTGGGCCGGAGCCGATCGGTAGACGGCAGTGGTCTTGCCGGATCAAACGCGAGGCTGTGCTGGCGGCCGCATAAGGCGTTTGATGGTCGCCAGTCTGCGAATGCGGTTGTCCCTCACGGGTTGATGCTCCACGTACGCGCGTGTTGCGACGCTATCGTTCGCGAGTTTCTGCGAACCCGCGCAGTTACGTCCCACTTCCACTCGAA
>NZ_JBMDIX010000084.1:0-4610 GCF_057808915.1 Rhodococcus sp. FG69
CTCACGTCCTAGACCCGGTGCCAGCTCAGCACAAACAGTGCCAACTCCCACACCCGAATCCCCGGACCACACACCCGGACCAGAGAACTCGGCCGGACACCGACGTCGACCACGGAAACCCCGCACCCAGCAGAGCAAGCACCCCCGCTACCGACCTGACACCCCTACTACCGAGCTAGCACCCCCGCTCACCTCCTACAACCGGTGCCAGCTCAGCAAAAACAGTGCTAACTCCCCGCACCCGCACCCGCACCCGGAACACGAGCACTCACACCCGAAATCCACCCCTCGAATGTGCACCCACCACACCCCCCACACAACACGGGAGTAAACCGCACCCAACCCCAGCGGCCGGGCGATGATCAGGACACAGGGCTTGCCAAAATGGTTTCGGCGGAACGACCGCGGAGCGTCACGCTGTCCCCGAACTTCCAGCACTCCGCTTCAGCCGAGGTCGCGCCCTCCACGGTGATCTTGGATGCCAGGATGGCACCCGGCGCGTTCTTGGCGAGGTCCGACAACCGAGCAGCCTCGTTGACCGGGTCGCCGATGACGGTGTATTCGAAGCGAGATTTGGCTCCCACGTTGCCCGCGACGGCTCGCCCTGAAGCGACTCCGACTGCAGCACTGCACTCGGGTACCTCCTCGCGGAGACGTGCGCTGATCCTGCGAGCCGCGGCAAGCGCCGATCCGCAGTGGTCGTCGATCTCGGCTGGTGCACCGAAGATCGCGAGTGCTGCGTCGCCTTCGAACTTGTTGATGAAGCCACCGTGTTCGTCGACCTCGTCGACGACTACGGCAAAGAATCGGTTCAGCAGAGCGACCACTTCGGTTGGAGGTCGTGACGAAGCGATTTCAGTGGAACCGACCAGGTCGATGAAGAACACTGCGATGTCGCGTTCCTCGCCGCCGAGCTCTGGATTTTTGCTCAACGCTGCCTCGGCAACTTCCTGACCTACGTGCCGTCCGAACAGATCTCGGATTTTTTCCCGTTCGCGGACTTTGTCGGCCATCCTGTTGAAGCCGCTCTGCAGCTCGCCGAGTTCGGTGCCGTCGTAGACAGCCAGGTGCACGTCCATGTTGCCGCGCTCGACCTCTGCCATACCGGACCGCACGTTGCTGATCGGTGCGGTCGTGGCAAATCCGCCGAGGAGCGTAAGGAAGAATCCGAAGATGAGGGTGATGCCGCCCAACGCCAGAATTGCGACTGCCAACCTGTCTGCGTCGGTCTGATAGGGCCGAATGAAGCTGAAGATGGCGATGATCATGAGGCCTGCGGTGGGAACACCGGTTCCCAGGATCCAGGACAGAATGGACCGTCCCATGACGCCGGCAATCCGAATGCGTCGCGGATCGCCGGCCTCCAAGGCTCGCGCCGCTGCGGGTCGCAACGCGAACTCACTCAGCAAGTAGCTGAACGCGCACACGACTGTTCCACCTGCGCCGATCGTGAACGCCACTTTGGGAATCGACTGAGGGTCGATGGTTCCGTCGATAGTTGTGATCAGTATCAGCGCGACCGTCCACAGGACGATCTGAACGCGCGTGAGCTGCCACGGCATCGACAGGGTGCTGACCTGCTCCTTACGAGTGGGCTTGCGGTCTTCGATCGCCCAGCGGAGCGCTCGGAGCGCTCTGGTGGTACCCCACAGCACTCCGACGATGAATGCAAGCCCGACGTATGTCGGGATCACGATGAAGTTGACCCACCAGTATTTGTCGGGGTCGAGCACATCGGGGCCAGGAACGACAACGCTGACCAGAGCGCCGACGATCACCGCGCCGATCAGATTCGCGGCGATCAGAAAGATGGTCAGAAGTACTTGGACGCGAATTCGTCGTCGTCTCGGCGACTCGGAAGTATCGCCCAGAAGGCGTGAACCGAGAGGTGCGGCGGATCGGCTCAATTGAGGCATGGTGGTCACAGACTAGCGGTCGGGTTGGCCTAGGGTAGGCGGGTGCGTCTCGTAATTGCTCGGTGTCAAGTGGACTACGTCGGCCGTCTCACCGCCCATCTTCCTCCTGCTCGCAGGCTGCTTCTGGTCAAGTCCGACGGTTCGGTGAGCGTGCATGCAGATGACCGCGCGTACAAGCCGCTGAACTGGATGAGTCCGCCCTGCTGGATGGTGGAATCCGCTGAAGACGAGTCGATCAAATGGGTCGTCACCAACAAAGCCGGCGAAGAACTTCGTATCACGATCGAGGACGTCGAGCTCGATTCGAGCCACGAGCTCGGCATCGATCCCGGTCTGGTCAAGGACGGCGTCGAGTCACATCTCCAGGAGCTTCTGGCGGAACACGTCGAGACTCTGGGGCAGGGCTACACCCTCGTCAGGCGCGAGTACATGACGGCCATCGGCCCGGTCGACCTACTCTGCCGGAACGCGGACGGCGGTACGGTGGCGGTCGAGATCAAGCGACGCGGTGAGATCGATGGCGTCGAGCAGCTGACCAGGTATCTCGAACTGTTGAACCGAGATCCGGTACTTGCGCCCGTCAGTGGAGTATTCGCGGCGCAAATCATCAAGCCACAAGCGAAGACGCTCGCCACAGATCGCGGGATTCGGTGTATCACCCTCGACTACGACGTTCTTCGCGGGACGGAGAGCACGGAGTTCAGGCTTTTCTGATTCGTTCTCCTACACTCGACGTGTGCCTCGACGGAACCATGATCGCAAGACGAACCGGAAGACTACCGGTTCGAGGGACTCACGTCCCGACTCGCTGATGGGTGGGGCCCGGATCGAAGCCGGTCCGTCCGGCTGGACCGACGAAGAATTCACCACACGGACTGTGCCCGGTAATCGGGCCACCAAGACGTACAGGTGCCCTGGGTGTGATCACGAGATCCGGCCGGGCGTCGCGCACATTGTCGCGTGGCCGGCCGCAGAACTCGGTGGTCCGGAGAATCGACGTCATTGGCACACCGGATGCTGGTCGGGCCGGGGCACCCGAGGACTTACCCGGCGCTGGTCCTGAGACCAGCGCCCAGGCAAATCACGAAGAGGCGTCGGCCTTTTCCTTCGGCGAAGCGTCGTCGGCGGACTCGTCGTCCTTGGAGACACCGTTGGACTCGGGCGCGTCGAGAAGTTCGCTTTCACGATTGACCGACGCGAGCATGGCGGGAACCGAATCCAACTGTCCGCGAATACCGAGCAGCTGAGCCAGAACTCGGCTGCGAAGGACACGAAGTTCCTCGGCCAGTTCCTTCGAGTGCGCGATTCGCCGCTCGGCTTGTTCAGTCGCTGCCTGCAGTCGACGCGTTGCCTCGGTGGTCGCTTCCTCGATGCGGTGGGCGGCATCGGCTTTGCTCGACGCCTCGAGGTCCTCGAGAGCTGCGAGGATCTTCGACCTGCGATCGGCCATGGTGATCTCGAAGTCTTCCTGAACCTTCGCGCGCTTCGCCTCGGACTCGGCGGCCAGCGTGTCTCGCTCGGACTGCGCAGCCTCGACGACGCGGGCTGCCTCTGTGCGGGCCTGCGCCATCGTCTGCTCATGCTCGGTTTCGAGAGCCGAACGACGCTCTTCGAGCTCGGCCACGAGCGATTCGTGTCGACCGCGCAATCGCGCGCTCTCCTGCTCGGCGACCGAGACCATCTCTTCGGCCTCGGCGTGGGCCTTGGCGCGCACCTCGGATGCTTCGTCCGATGCGAGTCGCAGCATCCGGGAGATGCGGTCGCTCATCCCCTCGGCAGTGGTCGGCGGAACCGACAGACGGTCGATGTCCTTACGGAGCTCGTCGATTTCGTCTCGTGCGTCGTCGAGTTGTTTGGCCAGATCACGGGCCTGCGACGCCGCAGCGTCCCGATCTGCAGTCGTCAGGCGAAGTTCTGCGTCGAACCGTTCGAAGTAGTTCGTGACTTCGTCGCGATCGAATCCTTTTCGGACGATGGAAAAGGGAAGTTGCACCCCGGTGCGCTCTTGCTCAATGGCCATGGCGGTCAATTTACCGGTGCGTAGGTTGCGTGGCCATACGGTATGTCAGTGAATTGGACTTTTGGTCGGTTCTACCAACTCGATCAGCACCCCACCTGCGTCTTTGGGGTGAATGAAATTGATCCGAGAGTCGGCCGTACCTCTGCGGGGCGCGTCGTAGAGCAGCCGCACACCGCGAGAACGCAGTTCAGCCGAGATTTCTTCGATGTCGGTGACTCGGTAGGCCAGCTGCTGGAGCCCCGGTCCGTTCCGGTCGATGAACTTCGCGATCGTCGAGCTCTCGTCGAGCGGAGCCAGCAGTTGCAACGCAGACGCCCCCTCCGGTGCACCGGGGAAAGACAGCATGGCTTCGCGGACTCCTTGCCCTTCGTTGACCTCCTCGTGCGTGGCCACCATTCCCAGGTGGTCGGTGTACCAGGCGATGGCTGCGTCCAGATCAGGAACCGCGATTCCGACGTGGTCTATCGCCGTGACGAGGTCGGATCGAATGGGGAGTCCGGTCGAGGACTGGTCGGTGGAGGTCATAGAGTCGACGTTAGCGTCAGCTCGATTGCACCGCTCACCGGGGCTGTTGTAGCGAAAGACGACTAACTTCGTGCACTCGGTTGGAGGATTATTTTGACTACGTCGGTGATCGTGGCTGGGGCTCGGACCCCGGTGGGTCGTTTGTCTGG
>NZ_JBMDIX010000085.1:0-4252 GCF_057808915.1 Rhodococcus sp. FG69
CGTATGGCCACCGGCCCTGGCCAGCGGGTGGTGATCGTCGGAGGCGGCTACATCGGACTCGAGACAGCGGCATCGCTGCGCGCACTGGGCGTACAGGTCACAGTCCTCGAGGCAACTGGGCGTGTGCTCGAGCGGGTCACTGCTCCCGAGGTATCGACGTTCTTCGAGCGGATACATCGCGAACAGGGAGTCGACATCAGAACGAACGCGATGGTTCAGGGCCTGTCCGGTGACCGTGAGGTTCGTGAAATCACCTTGGCCAGCGGAGAATCGATCCCCGCAGATCTGGTCATCGTCGGTGTCGGCGTCGAGCCGAACACCGACCTCGCCGCCGATGCGGGTCTTGTCATCGACAACGGCATCGTGATCGACGATCACACTCGGACCAACGACCCCGACATCATGGCGGCGGGGGACTGCGCGAGCCACGACATGGCCCGTTACGGCCGTCGACTACGGTTGGAGTCCGTCTCGAGCGCAGGAGAGCAGGCCAAAGTCGCTGCGTCGACCGCCTGCGGGAAGTCCAGAAAAATCGAAGCGTTGCCGTGGTTCTGGTCGGATCAGTATCACTTCAAGCTGCAGATCGCCGGCCTCAACACTGGATACGACGAAGTGGTTCTCAGCGGTGACCCCACCCGCGACAGTGATTTCAGTTGCTTCTATCTCCAGGCCGGTGAGCTCATTGCCGCCGACTGCATAGGTCGCCCGCGCGAGTTCATGTACAGCAAACGGGTGATCGCCCAGCGACTCCCCGTCCAACGCGAAGACCTGATGCTCGGCGGACTCGCGCGCAACTGACCGATCCTTCGGTCGTTGTGCACACAACAGCAACCGGTTTGCTCAGAGAAGGGAACATCAGCGATGACCATGACAGACCGCCCGCCCGGAGCACATACTACGCAGCCACCACACGCATACCTGGGAGCAACGGACTTCCTCGACATCGAGCACGAATCCGTGCGGGCGTTCACCGCCGCGGCAATCGGAGATGCGAGCAGCGACCGTGACAAGGCCAGACGCCTCTTCGCCGCCGTCCGCGACCGAATCTGGTACGACCCATACACCGTGTCGGACGATCCGGCCCACTATCGAGCGAGCTTCGTCCTCGAGGCCGGGCGCGCTTACTGCGTCCCGAAGGCGGTGCTGTTGACCGCAGTGTGCCGGGCGGCGGGTATCCCAGCACTGCTCGGCTTCGCCGACGTCCGAAATCACCTGCAGACCGAGACGTTGCGCACGCTGATGGGCGGCACCGACCTGTTCGTCTACCACGGCTACAGTCGCCTCTACATCGAGGGCCGGTGGTTGAAGGCCACGCCGGCATTCAATGTCGAGTTGTGCGCTCGTTTCGGCGTGCCGCCAGTGGAATTCGACGGCGATCGCGATGCTCTCATGCATGCCTTCACCGCAGACGGAGCCCAGCACATGGAGTATGTCCGCGAGCGAGGAGTCTTCGACGACCTACCCTTGAACGCGATCTTGACGGTGCTTCGGCACGCCTACGGCCCCACGATCTTCACGGGCGCTCACCCACTCGATGATGTTTTCACCGGCCGCACCCGGCCGGACGAAACTCCCGGGGATCGAAACCTTCCGCGGGAGTCTCGATGAACACAAGCGGTGAGAACATACGCGCCGAACCCCGTATCGCGGCCGACTGCCGATCGGTCGGAGCTCTCTCCGCGAACAATCGCGATCGTGAACACTCGGACCGCCTCGGACACCTTCGAATCGGGTGAGCCGATACCTGCTGGCAGAGCTGTGCCACATGACTGTCTCGTCGCCGCGGCCGTGGTAAGGCCGACACCGGAAGTTGCACCGAACAGACGAGACTCGCTCTGCCGCTGGAATTGCGGCTGCGGGCGATGAACGACCGATCCGAACGCCTCCCCGGGCACGAGACGACGCGCGATACCCATATCCCTCTCCCGTGTGCGCAGCCGCTACCGCGAGAGCGGGCCGACAGGCGTCTACCGATGTCTCTCATCTATGCAAGGAGCGCAGCAGATGACAAACAACGCACCTCACACCCCCGCCAGGACCGTGGCGATCACAGGTGGAGCTCGCGGCATCGGCTATCAGACAGCGAAGGAGTTGATTCGACGAGGCCACCGGGTCGCCATCGGCGACATCGACGAGGCACGTGCGAAGGAGGCCGCCGCCGAACTCGGGGTGAAGGTCGTCACCCGACTCGACGTCACCGAACCTGACTCGTTCACAACGTTTCTGGACCTGGTCGAACGTGAACTCGGACCCCTCGACATCCTGATCAACAACGCGGGCATCATGCCTACCGGCCACGCCCACGAAGAGGACGATGCAGTAACCCGGCGTCAAGTCGAGATCAACGTCCTGGGTGTCATCTTCGGGACCAAACTGGCTCTTCAGCGCATGCTGCCGCGCCGCACCGGACACATCATCAACACTGCGTCATTGGCCGGCGAGCTCGCGGTACCTGGTTTGGCGACCTACTGCGCTACCAAGTTCGCAGTCATCGGATTCACAGAGGCCGCACGACTGGAGTACCGCAAGTCAGGGGTTCGACTGTCCACAGTCCGCCCGACGTTCACCAACACCGAACTCGTCGCCGGAACCGCCGGCGCAAAGGGATTACGCAACGCCGAGCCGGAGGAAATCGCCCGCGCGACAGCAGATCTGATCGAGAATCCACGCCCCTTCGTCCGCGTCACCCGTCTCGCAGGCGCAATGGTCGCGGCGGTGAAATTCGTCCCCCGGCGGCTGGCGACCGGACTGGGTGCGGCCCTGAACACAGATTCGGTGTTCCTCGCGGACGTCGACATGACTGCTCGCCGAACGTATCTCGACAGAATCCAGAACAGCTGAGCATGCCGACACGCGCGCTCGACCAACCACCCGAAAGGCAGCCACAGTGACCCCCACGACTCTGATCGAGAACTATCCCCACCGGATGGGAGGGCACTGCGGGTCAGGTGCAATGCGAGACCTTCTCCAGTGGCACGGTCTGGGATGGGACGGACCACCCGACGAGGGGTTGGTGTTCGCACTGGGTGGTGATCTCGGTTTGTCCTACCTGCGATCGGACGACCTGGTCCCACCGATGTACCTGGTCGGCCGCGGTGCCGACTTCGAGATCGACTTACCGCGCAGGCTCGGCGGACAAGTCGAGGTTCTCACGACCGACGATCCCGGTGAGGGATGGTCATGGGTTCGCGACGACATCGATGCGGGAAGACCCAGTCTGGTCTGGGCCGATATCGCTGAGCTGCCCTACTTACGGGTGAAACTGCAGATGAGTCGCCACGACATCGTGGTGATCGGCTACGACGAGATCGGGGGGACTGCCTCGGTCGTCGACAACGATCGGGCCGACGTGCAGAAGATCCCGCTCGACGCGCTGGCTCGGGCGCGATCTTCCACCTCGTTCCCGCAACCGACACGTCACTGCACGTACCGAATCACGTGGCCGCAGACACTGCCGCCCGTGTCGACTGCCGCGGCCGCGGCCTTCGCCCGATCCGCCGCCAGCATGCACGCCCCATCGACACCGGGAATAGCCGACCACATACCAGCAGCCGGTGCCGACGGTTTGGCCGCGGTCGACCAGCTGGCAACCGACGTCAAGAGCTGGGTCGACCTTCCGCCCGATGACCTCGAGACGCTGCTGTTCAGTCTCGGTATCTTCATCGAAAAGGCCGGAACCGGAGGCGGGCTCTTTCGTCGGCTTCTCGCCGACGGCTGTACCGAGATTGCACGTCTGACCGGTGATCCCGCTACCGCAGACCTCGCGGTGGCCGCCGATCACTGCGCCCAGGCCTGGACCGAAACTGCCCGCGCCGGAACACAACGCGGTCTCGATGTACGAACACGCGCAGCTGCGGTGGCCGTGTCGGCTGCCAGACTGTCGGAACTCGAGCTGATCCTGGTGGAGTCCCTGGAGTCTGCTTCACGCTCGCTGTCCGCCATCACGAGATGATGCCCACCGTCGTTCGATGGCGCGCGGTACACGGGGCGCATCGCACTGTGCTGCAGCTGTCGTCGCCGACACCGTACGCCCTGGCGACCTCACTGATCGGCTTGGAAGAGTCGATGACCTCTCGGCACAGTTCGTCTTTGAACTCGGTGCTGAAAGATCGACGCGATCTGCTCATGCTTGTAGATCCCTATTCCAAGCGGGTCTAGTGTCCGAATCCCTGGGCCGATCAGATCACGACGCCAGCCACTGGGCTGCGGGGTGGATGACCCTCATCTGCAACCTCGCCGACGTTTTCAACGC
>NZ_JBMDIX010000086.1:0-3298 GCF_057808915.1 Rhodococcus sp. FG69
AGAAAACCAATTAGCTATCGCATAGACGCTGGACTGCTATCGGGGGCCCAACCACGGGGACTACGTGTGCACGAATGTCGTAGCGATCGGCGAATGCTTGTTCGATACGCGGCGCCTGCCCGAGCGGCGTCGAGACTTTGATTTCCACGAGTCCCGACGCCCGCGCGAACGTGATCAGTCGTGAGACTGTCGAACGAGATACGCCCAGCTCACGACCGATGGCCGCCATCGTCAGGTCCTGGAAGTAGTACAACCGCGCGGCCTGCGTGGCTTGGCCGATTCGCAGATCGGTTTCTGGGAGAGGTCTTCCGTCGTGCACATATTGCAGTGTAAGGCGCGACATTGCACATATGTGCACAGGTTTTGAAACGTAGTGCACGCCACCTACCGTGGGGACCGCACGCAATGTGGCGTGCATCACTTAGCTTTTGGAGGCTCGAAGATGACGCGTAAGGACGCGGAGTGGAGTTTGCCGGCTCAGATGGCTGCCGAATTCGCCGGCACGATGATTTTGATCCTTTTCGGCGCAGGTGTCGTGGCACAGGTTGTCTCGGGCGGTGCCGACGGCAGCCTCGGCGGCCACGATTCCATTGCCTGGGCGTGGGGCCTGGGAGTGATGTTCGGCATCTACGTCGCGGGCCGAATCACCGGCGCGCACTTGAATCCCGCTGTGACTTTTGCATTCGCGCTCTTTCGTGGGTTCGAGTGGCGGAGAGTCGCGCCCTACGTTCTGGCGCAGACAGCAGGCGCATTCGTCGGTGCCCTGCTCGTACGGTGGAACTACGACGACATGATCAACGCGATCGATCCCGGCCACACCACCGCGACGCAGACGATCTTCTCGACGTTGCCGGGCAACGGAACGCTGCCGGTCAGTGTGAGCTCGGCGCTGATCGACCAGATCATCGGCACCGCGATTCTGCTGTTCTTGATTGTGGCGGTGACGGATTCGCTCGGTACCGCTCCGATGGCCAACTTGGCGCCGTTCATCGTCGGCCTCATCGTCGTCGGTATCGGTTTCGCCTGGGCGACCAATGCGGGATACGCGATCAATCCCGCCCGAGATTTCGGACCTCGCCTGGCGTCGTTCTTCACCGGATACGGTGGAGCGTGGCGCGATCAGTACGGAGGCCTGTACTTCTGGGTCCCTATCGTCGGGCCCCTCGTAGGCGGACCTATAGGAGTGTTCTTGTACGACCTGCTCATCGGCAAGAGCCTGCGGAAGCAAGAAGGTTCGGCGCCCGAGGCGCCGTCACGGCTGCCGGAACTAGTGACAACCCAGACATCAGGAGAGAAGTCATGACCGACTCGACACGTCAGTACGTCGCTGCGATCGACCAAGGAACGACGTCCTCACGGTGCATGATCTTCGATCACGCGGGCACCGTCATCGCCTCCGATCAGAAAGAGCATCGACAGATCTTTCCGCAGGCAGGATGGGTCGAGCACGACGCAGCGGAGATCTGGGACAACGTCCGCGCCGTGGCAGCAGGTGCAATGGCCGCAGCCGACCTGACGGGCAAGGATATTGCCGCAGTGGGTATCACGAACCAGCGCGAGACGACGTTGGTCTGGGATCGCGCGAGTGGCAAGCCGATCTACAACGCCATCGTCTGGCAGGACACCCGCACAGACCGCATCGTGACGGCGCTCGGGGACGGTGACGCCAACAAATACACCGCAACAACAGGACTACCCTTGGCCACCTACTTCTCCGGACCGAAGGTGAAGTGGATCCTCGACAACGTCGACGGTGCACGTGCGAAGGCCGAAGCGGGCGAGCTGTGCTTCGGCAACATGGACACCTGGGTCCTATGGAACATGACGGGCGGCACGGACGGGGGTCTGCACTACACCGACCCGACCAATGCCTCTCGTACGCTTCTGATGGATCTGGACACCCTGCAGTGGGACGAAGCCATCTGCGCCGACATGGGTATCCCACTCTCCATGCTGCCCGAGATCAAGTCCAGCTCCGAGGTGTACGGCACCGGCCGGGAACGCGGACCGTTTCGTGGTGTGCCCATCGCAGGCATCCTGGGTGATCAGCAGGCAGCAACCTTCGGTCAGGCGTGCCTGTCTCCGGGTGAGGCCAAGAACACTTACGGCACAGGCAATTTCGTGCTCCTCAACACCGGGACCGAAAAGGTGATGAGCAAGAACGGACTTCTGACGACGGTGTGCTACAAGATCGGCGACCAACCGACGGTTTACGCGCTCGAAGGTTCCATTGCCGTCACCGGCTCGCTGGTGCAGTGGCTTCGAGACAATCTGGGCATGATCTCCGACGCGGCAGACATCGAAACCGATGCCCGCTCGGTGGAGGACAACGGCGGCGCCTACTTCGTTCCCGCGTTCTCCGGGCTGTTCGCACCGCACTGGCGGGCAGACGCGCGCGGTGCAATCGTGGGGTTGACGCGTTTCGTCAACAAGGGCCATCTCGCACGGGCGGTTCTCGAGGCCACTGCATATCAGACGCGTGAGGTCATCGAGGCCATGAACGCGGACTCCGGTGTCGATCTGGAGGTGCTCAAGGTCGACGGCGGCATGGTCGTCAACGAGCTGTTGATGCAGTTCCAGGCGGACATACTGGGCGTCGATGTGGTGCGGCCCGTGGTCGCCGAAACCACCGCTCTCGGAGCGGCATACGCGGCCGGCCTCGCCGTCGGCTACTGGGCGAGCGAAGAGGACATTCGCGAGAACTGGGCCGAGGACAAGACCTGGACGCCGTCGATGGACGAGGACCAACGGGCGAAGCTCTACGCCGGATGGAAGAAAGCAGTAACGCGAACTTTGGATTGGGTTGATGAAGAATGAGTTCCACCACGACGGCGCTGTCGCCGGCGGCACGTACCGAATCCCTCGCCCGAATGGAATCGGAGGAACTCGACATTCTGGTCATCGGCGGCGGGGTCGTCGGCGCGGGCACAGCATTGGATGCTGTGACCCGTGGACTGAAGGTCGGGTTGCTCGAAGCTCGTGACTACGCAGCCGGCACCTCCAGCCGCTCGAGCAAGCTCTTCCATGGTGGGCTGCGGTACCTCGAACAGTTCAATTTCTCTCTGGTGTTCGAGGCATTGAGGGAGCGTTCGCTGGTGCTGAACACGTTGTGTCCGCACCTTGCTCGTCCGGTTCCCTTCATCTATCCGCTCGAGAAGATCATCGATCGCGGCTACGTCGGGCTCGGGATCGGCGTGTACGACGCCATGGGTGCAGGGCGCGGCGTTCCAGGTCACCACAAGCACCTAGTAGTACTTTGTTAGGTCGGCGTGTCGGCTCGAGTTTTCCGTCGATTCTC
>NZ_JBMDIX010000087.1:0-3216 GCF_057808915.1 Rhodococcus sp. FG69
GCGGTTCACTTCTGACATAGTGCAGTTTATCTATCGAAACTAACAGCGGTGCAGGCCGAGCGCACGATGACGCGACAGACTCGGCACAATTTTTTTTCACGACAGAGAGGTCCGACCATGAAAAGAGTTCCGGACGAGGTCAGCGGGTCGGCCGGCCCGGCTGTCGAGAACTGGGCGCGCTCGTTCTGGAGCACGAGTTTCGACTCGCCTGATCTACCGCCCCACCACCCCGACTGTCTTGGTTGTGGGCCGCAGAACCCGCACGGCCACGCCCTGTCGGTCCAGCGTGACGAGAACGGCGTGGTGGCTCACCATGTGTTCGATCAACGTCATGTCGGGGCACCCGGGATAGCACACGGAGGCGCGGTGGCGACCGTTCTCGACGATCTGTTCGGCTTCCTGCTCTACACAGTGGGTGAGCTCGCCGTGACGCGGCGTCTCGAGCTCGACTACCTGGCGCCGGTTCTGCTCGGCACTCCATACGTATTGCGTGCTGCCGTTCGGTCTCGTGATGGGCGCAAACTGGATCTCACGGCCACGATGGACGATGCGCAGGGCCGCTCGGTAGCCACCGCTACTGCCCTGTTCGTGGTGGTCGAGGTCGAACACTTCATGCAGTCCCAAGCCCGAGCCCAACTCCGGGCCACGGACACGAATCACACCGAAGAATAGACACCCTGGCCGACCTTCACCGACGTCCATCACCCGCGGTGGCTGTCGTACGGCTGCGTCTACCTGGCGCAAAGACGGCGAGGACGAGTGCCCCAGCGGCGGTCAGCGCCGCCAACGACAGTGTCGCCTGACCACTTCCGTGTACGAATGCGGCTCTGGCGAACTCGGCCAGCGGCTGACCAGCTGGTCCTGCGCGGTCGGCGACCTGTAACGCGGCGGCCAGAGAATCGGCCACCGGACCACGGGCAGGCTCGGGTAGCTGGGGCAGAGCCGGCTGAATGTGCTGAACGTAACCGGCCGCGAGCACGCTACCGGCTACCGCAATCCCAATCGCGGCACCGATTTCGCGAGCTGCGTCGTTGACCGCGGCAGCCACCCCGTGCTTGGCCTCAGGAGTGTCCGAGACGATGGCGAAAGTCGCAGGGGCGGTACACAACCCCAAACCCGCACTCATGATGAGCAAGGGCCACAGCAGGTCAGGGTAAGTCGCCGCGACGGTCAGTCTGCTCACCATCACCAGTCCCGCCGCGATGGTGAGCAGACCTACAGTGGTCATCACCCGCAGCCCAACAATGTTCGACAGCCAGGGTGCAATCACCGAGATCACGATGAGCGGCACGACCATAGGGGTCAACGCCAACGCGGCGGTGAGCGGTCCATAACCGAGAATCAACTGCAGATACTGCACCAACAGCAAGAACACCCCGAAGGTCACCAGAAATTGGATACAGACAGACAGCGCGCCGGCACCGAAACCACGGCGGGCGAACAACCGGACATCGAGTAGGGGTGCCGAGGAACGTAGTTCTACGACGACGAACACCGCAACCGCAAACAAGCCCACCGCAGTGCTGATGGCGACGAGCGAATCCGACCAGCCACGGGCCGGAACCTCGATCACAGCGAAGACGATCGCCCCGACCGCGACAACTACGGTCACCGCGCCCACCCAATCGACCGGTGGATGCTCCTGCTGGCGGGACTCCGCGATACTGCATGCCAACCCGGCCAGAACCGCTCCGGCGACGGTCAACCCGACGAACACCGAGGTCCACGACCACTGCTCGAGCAGCACACCAGCCCCGAGGATGCCCAGGACCGCCCCGGATCCAGCAACCCCGGCCCACACACCTACAGCGCGGCCGCGATGCGCCGGTGGAAATCCCGCGGTCAGTATCGACAGCGTCGAGGGCATGACCAGCGCCGCACCCGCCCCAGCCAACGCGCGAGCAGCGATCAGCCACGCCGGGTCGGCGAGAAACAAGGGCAATGCCGACGCGAAAGCGAACAACGCCAACCCCGCCACGAGCACCCCCCGGCGACCGTACCGGTCACCGATCGCACCGGCAGGCAGAACGAAGCACGCCAAAACCAACGTATAACCGTCGACTATCCAGGTCAGTTGGGCTTGCGTCGCCCCTGTCGCGACCGCGATCTGGGGCAACGCTGAATACAATGCTGCCATTGCGGCCACCACCAACGCGACTGCCATGCACGACACAATCAACATCCACCACTGGGCACCGCTCCATCGAGCGACGCTGGCAGAGTCGGATCTACGTTCGTTCAACGGCCAGCCTCCCAGTTCGAGACTGATCGTCTCGGTTCGAGACTATTAGTATCACAACTCTGCGGGTGTGACAGAATGATCAATCGAGGACATGTCTTGTCAGTCAAATGGAGCGGAGCCCGTTCATGGTCGACCCTCTCGTTGCAACCGAGGGCTCGGCCGACCCCCGGCTGGCGCGCTCACGTAACCGGTTACTCGAAGCGGCCGGTCAGCTGCTGTCCACCGGCGGTGTGGAGGCGGTCACCGTGGAGGCGGTCACCCGCATGTCGAAGGTTGCACGTGCCACTCTGTACCGACATTTCGGAAGTACCACTGACCTGCTCGCTGCAACCTTCGAGCGACTATTACCCCCAGTCGACACCGATATCGATACCGGTCCGCTACGTGAACGTCTGATTTCGTTGCTCACCACCCAAGCCGACCTCATCGACCAAGCTCCGGTGCAGATGACCACGCTGGCCTGGCTGGCAATGGGGCCCGTCAACAGCGGCGACGCCAGCCGGCGCGATCTCGATCCTGGCGCGGTGGTCTCGCTTCGGGCCCGTGTCATAGAGCAATACCGCAGGTCCCTGGATCAGATCCTGACGGCGCCTGACGCTCGCGCTGTGCTCGGCGAGATCGACACCACCTTCGCCCTCATTCAGCTCCTCGGACCGATAGTGTTCGCTCGCCTCACAGGACTGCGCCACATCCACGCCGACGACTGCATCCAAATCGTCGACAACTTTCTCGCCGCCCATGCCGCAAGTGTCCGATCGAGCACTTCGCGCGACAACAGCCGTCCATGGCCGGCCGCGGCGCTAGACCCGCAGCTCACCGACGGCCAGTAAAACTTGATGGGAAATTTCACCATCAATGCGCTATCCAGTCAGGGATCGCAGCGCTCACTGGATAAGGCCGGACGTGTGCTCGAGAACTCGGAGTTGCACTGCAGTGCACTTCTGACATCGTGCAGCCGTCTTCTGAAACTGACA
>NZ_JBMDIX010000088.1:0-2815 GCF_057808915.1 Rhodococcus sp. FG69
CTGATCAGGCGAACAGCCGCCTCACCCCTGTTGACTACTGCAATCCGCTTGAACATCGCATTCCTTGCTTCGCTAGGAGGTTTCGAACTCCAGGTTCGGGGACACCCGCCCCTCGCGCGCAGCGAGGAGCACATCATGTTCGTGCGATCAGAGTCGCCTATCGCGCCGTCCGTCACCAGCCGTCGAGCGCGACAGCGCGCAGAGGATCGACCAAATTTTGCCATGGACAACGACTTTGACCCACGAACGCACACCTATGACAGCACGACGAATACCGAAGTCACGTGCACATGGATACCGGGAAGTGCACGCACTCGTTCGACGCAACCGCGCGATCCCAGGCTCGAATGGACACTGTCGCCGGACTTCGAACGCAGACAACACGATCGAATGCCCAACCAGCAGACCCTGCGACGAGTCACGGTGTACCTGGCCGGCGTTCCTGAACCGATCCTGTTGCGCAGCGGTCGGTTACAGAATCTATACTCCAGCGACACGGCCACCGTGCGGCCCTGACGCCGTCACACGACCACACGACCGAAGAGGAACCGCAAGTGCACACATCAGCCGCCCTGTCCACTGGCCCGTCCAGCGTGTTCACCCTGACCGACGTCGAACTGTCGGACCTGCACGACAACGAAGTCCTCGTACGCATCGAGGCCGTGGGAGTCTGCCACACCGACCTCACGACCAAGGCATACTCGGTCGACGGGGCACCCGCGCTCTACGGGCATGAAGGTGCAGGAACAGTCGAAGCGGTGGGGTCCGCCGTGGACGGAGTCGCCGTGGGAAACAAAGTCTTGATCAGCTACAGCAGCTGCGGACACTGCACTCGCTGCACCAGCGGCCACCGGTCCTACTGCGAGAAGTTCAACCACCTCAACGCCGCCGGATCGCGCCTCGACGGTAGCTCGACGGTGACACTCGACGGAATGCCGGTGTGGTCGTCGTTCTTCGGACAGTCCAGTTTCGCCCGTCACGCAATTGCCTCGTCGGAGAACGTTGTCGTCGTCGACGACGATGTGGACTTGCTAGCCGCTGCACCGATGGGGTGCGGATTTCAGACCGGCGCCGGTGCAGTGATCAATCTTCTGCGTCCCAGCGACACCTCGAGCGTGGTCGTTTTCGGTGCCGGCGGAGTCGGGATGGCGGCAGTGATGGCGGCGAGGGCGTTGGGTGCGCCCACCGTCATCGCAGTGGACCTGTCGGCACATAGACGTGAGGTGGCCTCAGCTGTCGGGGCGACCCATGTAATCGACGGCGCTGCAACCGATCTTATCGATCAGATTCGCGCGATCACGGGTGGAGGCGCAACCCATGCGCTCGATACCACAGCAGTTCCCGCCGTCATCGGAAGCGCTCTTACCTCTCTTACCGCGCTCGGCACCCTCGTTGCCGTGGGGGTCGGAAACCCGAAGGTAACCATCAACATGATGGATTTGATCGGCAGCGGAAAGACCATCCGTGGGTGCATCGAAGGCGATGCCAACCCGGCTGAGTTGATCCCGCAGCTGCTTCGGTGGCACACCGACGGCAAGTTTCCGGTAGAGAAGATCATCACCGTCTACCCTTTCGACAAGATCAACGATGCGGTCGCCGGCATGCACGACTCTGTCATCAAGCCGGTGCTGCAGGTCCCCTGATCGACTCACGGGTGAGGTGTCGACGAGACCTACCTATAGTGAACCCATGAGGACCGGTGCGAACGGACTCGACCAACCCGCCAGGAAGGCGCGGCGGGAAGACGCGTTCCGCCTGGCGCGTCGCAAGTACCTGTCCGGCGAGAAGATCGACGTCAGTTCCATGGCGCAGGAATTGGGCGTCAATCGTGTCACGATGCATCGCTGGATCGGAACGAAAGACTCACTGCTCGTCGAAGTGATTTGGTCCCTTACCGAGACCAGCATCGTGGCTGCGTGGGAGAAGTTGCGCAACTCACCTGGCCCCCGCGTTCCGGTCGTACTGAGCCAGTTCTTGCGTGACACACTCGAACAGCCCGGCGCGCGCAAGATCGCCCTGACACACGACGAACACTTCATGCGGCTGATGACATTCAGCGACTACGGCTACCACCCACGGCTTGTCGCACTTATTCGGACCTATCTGGCCGAGGACATCGCAGAAGGCCGCATTCGTAGCTCGCTCTCGCTCGACGAGCTTGCATACGCCGCGGTCCGTATCGCCGAGTCCTATCACTACCTTCCGACGATGGCTGGGCAGCCGCCCGATCCGGACGGCGCCGAAAGAACGCTGCGGGAGCTCTTACGTCCGTGACTCGGGGTACTGTCCCCAGTTTGTCAGTTCCTGAGTCTTCGATGGACCGACGATTGCGACTGACGTTGTTCGAGAAGATATTTCACGGGCTATGTTGTCAGAGACGATCCGCGAATCGCTTGATATCGCTGACGCTCGAGAAATGCAGGTCCGGCAATGCCTGTCGAAAAATGAACTCTGCCGCGTGCGTCAAGCCCAGATTGATTCGCCCTTCGACCTCGACACCTGCCCGGAGCAACGCGCGATAGTACGCGAGACCTTCGTCCCGGAGTGGATCCAATTCGTTGACGGTGATGACGTGCGGCGGCAGGCCGACAAGTTCCTCGTCGGCAACGAAGTAGGGCCACGCCAACGGGTTCTCTGCATCCTTCCCGTTGGGATCATAGGTCGCGACCAGGAGGTCCATTGCGTGACAGTCGACGAAATAGCCGTCGTTCTCGACCAGAGAAGGGAGTTCGGCGAGCTTACGAACGTCGCTCCACCCGTATGGTTGGGCCCCCGATAGCAGTCCAGCGTCTATGCGATAGCTAATTGGTTTTCT
>NZ_JBMDIX010000089.1:0-2668 GCF_057808915.1 Rhodococcus sp. FG69
AACCAATTAGCTATCGCATAGACGCTGGACTGCTATCGGGGGCCCAACCAGGCGGCCTCTGATTTAGTGTCGCTGCGCTTGATGGAGGCCATCGTCGCCGAGCGAATGGGCTTGGAGATCGTGGTCTTCAATCACAAGGTTGTGGGTTCAATGAGTTCGAGCTACCGGGACTATTTGCTGCGCACACGTAGATAAGTCTTGTGCAAGGTGTCTGAGATTCGCCAGGTCAGACGCCTCGGACGGGTTGGGACGCATCCCCGCTGGCACGTTGGGGATTAGAAAAGGTGTCGATGTGGGGAACCAAGGTCTTCTATAACTTGGTTAACAACAACCCTGCTCCCAGGGGGTGCGGGGGATGTGTCCCAAAGCGTCCAACGCGTGTGAGCAGCAATTTTGTGGACATCTCAACCCCAAGATGTGCTGGGCTGCATACTCGACCTGTGGAACTCGACAACAAGAACCTTGGCAGGCTCCGGAAAGTAGCGGACCCAAGGTCCGTTTGGTTCTCTGAATCTGGGGACTTCACGCCCTGGCTCGCGGAGAACATAGACGTTCTTGCAGAGGAACTGGGAATGACGCTAACCGTGGTCGCCACTGAGGTTCCCGTCGGAGACTTTCGGCTCGACATCCAGGCTGAAGATGGTCACGGCGGTGTGGTCATTATTGAAAACCAACTGGAGCGGACAGACCACGGCCACCTTGGGCAATGCTTGGTCTATGCCTCGGGGCTTAACGCGTCCGCCGCAGTATGGGTGTCGACGCAGTTCCGGGAAGAGTTTCGTAGCTCGCTGGACTGGCTGAACGAGCACACTGACAGTGACACCGGCTTTTTCGGCGTTGAGGTGAGCGTTGTGCAGATCGGCGACTCCGGTCCCCGCGCACCGGTCTTTACTGTCGTGTCGAGACCAAATGATTGGCAGAAGGCGGTGAAGACGGCCGGTGCCGGCGAAGCTAAGACTGTCAGCCCGCTCAATGCCACTCGTCAGGATTTCTTCATCGAAGCGCTGACGCTCATCAACGCGCAACGCCCCAGCGTGAGTGTGCCAACTAGGCAGCGAGGAAATTGGATTTCGTTCGCTGGTGGTCCGTTTGGCTACTGGAGCTTGTCTGTGACTGGCGAGAATCAGATACGCCTTGAGGCCTACATCGACTTGAGAGTTGACGTGGCTCTCAACAAGGCGCTTTTCGATCAGTTTCACGATGCCAAGGAGCGGTGGGACAGCGAGACTGGCATCCGCCTCAGCTGGGAGCGACTAAGCGACAAACAAGCCTCACGCATTGCGACCTATCACCCTGGCGAACTGGCAGAGGAGGAGGATTGGAGGATCGCGCTGGACTGGGTCGTGAGGTCCTTCGTCGCGATGTATGACGCCTTGAACATCCCGCTGCGCACACAAGCAAAGGCTCTTAGGCAAGGGTTCGCGCTGCAACAAGATGCGGAAGAAACAGCCGAGCACGACGCAGGGGGGCGTCTTCAGGACAGCGAAGAGCGGACAGTCTGATGGCTCGTGGCGCGAGACCGCTGGCTGGGCTGAAAACTGAGCTGGACCACCTGTCCACCGAGACGTGGGACAACCTTGAGTACGGCGACAAGAGCAGGATTAAGTTCCGCGAGGACTCGGTGACCGAGCACAATCTTCTCCGACTGCGTCTCAAGTTCCCACAGCTCAAAGTCTTCCGATTCAATCAGAATGAAGAGAAAGCAGTTGGGGCCGACTGGGAGTGGTGGATCGGTAGTCCCTCGGATGGTTGGTACTGCTTGCGAATCCAGGCAAAGCGAGCACACGGAAGCACATACAAGTATCTAGATCACCCAGGGGTCGCGCCCGGCGCTTACCAATACGACACCCTCATTGATAGCTGCCGTGGACTTGGATATATTTATCCGTTTCATGTCTTCTACAACGGATGCGAACTGCGTCGCTTCAGCTCTGATTATGTCGCTGCGATGTCGCGGTCACCTCACTGGCCGAAAGCCAAGACGCGGCAAGACCCGAAGCGCTGGGGCTGCGCTGCTGTCCCAAGTGACGCCGTTCGCGACCTGCACAGCACTGGCGGCCCAGATCGATCCAAAATCCTCCGCTACCTTGAGGTGGCGATGCCGTGGTCACATCTCTTTCTTCCGAGGGGGAGGGCTACACCTGGCCGGTCACTGGTCGGCGACTTCCATTTTCGTGCCTACGAAGCAACCCTCCGAGCCCAACCGGGCTACATGGACAACGATGTAGCGGCAGCGGTGGAGGACTTCGACGGCAGGTTAATACGGCGTCCAGAACTGCCAGCTTATGCCGAGGCTGTCAGATTAGATCAGACAGATGAGACCCAGAATATGAGCCCACCTGCACCTACCGTCGTCGTCCTGGATTGCGGTGCAGACGTCCAACAGGCGATCCGTTTCGTGCCAGTGGCGCGTATGCGGTGATGGGGACAGCGTGCCCACAAATCGCCCACAATTTGTGGGCAAACTGAGTGATGGCCGTTGAACCGCAGTGAGAAGAAAAGTCTGGTGAGAGCCATCGGGGCACGCTCTTCTGCGGCTCCGTGGGTTCAAATCCCTCCGCTTCCGCAACAAGTCCGGTGTCCAAGTCCGGTCTGCCCAAGGGTGGTCTGCCCATGACGGCGCTCATCGGAAGTGCTCAGCTTCGCTCAGCGAAAGTGCTCACCCGGT
>NZ_JBMDIX010000009.1:0-161848 GCF_057808915.1 Rhodococcus sp. FG69
AACAGGGCGGGAGCGGAGCCTGCGGAGTGACCCAACAGGGCGGGAGCGGAGCCTGCGGAGTGACCCAACAGGGCGGGAGCGGAGCCTGTGCCCGCGGAGTTTGCGGTGTCAGCGGTCATGACTGAAGTGGTCATGATGCTGTGTCTAACGGTTCGGAGCGGCGCTAGCGCGTCGGCAGGGTAACGCGTCCGAAGCTGTTGTGTGAACGGCAGTACGCAGCCCCCGCATCCGGTGGATGCGGGGGCTGCGTGGTGTGCGAGGGGTCAGCCCTTGTGCTTCTTGACCGCTTCGGTCAACTGCGGAGCGACGTTGAACAGATCGCCCACGATGCCGTAGTCGGCGATCTCGAAAATGGGAGCTTCTTCGTCCTTGTTGACGGCGACGATGGTCTTCGAGGTCTGCATACCGGCGCGGTGCTGGATGGCGCCGGAGATGCCGAGTGCGATGTAGAGCTGCGGCGAGACGGTCTTGCCCGTCTGGCCGACCTGGAACTGGCCCGGGTAGTAACCGGAGTCGACCGCTGCGCGCGACGCGCCGACGGCTGCTCCGAGCGAGTCGGCGAGAGCCTCGACGACGCTGAACTTGTCAGCGCTACCGACGCCTCGGCCACCGGACACCACGACGGTGGCCTCGGTGAGTTCCGGACGGTCGCCACCGACAATCGGGTCACGGGAGGTCACCTTGGTGACGCCCTCTTCCTGAGCCGGGACCTCGACGGTCTCGCGGGTTCCGGCGCCGGCCTTCGGCTCGGCCTCGACTGCACCCGGACGCAGCGAGATGACGGGGACGTCGCCGTTGGCCTTGGCCTCGACGGTGAATGCTCCACCGAAGATGGAGTAGGTGGCACTTCCGTCGCCGTTGACGGCGATGACGTCGTTGTGCAGACCGGATCCCAGGCGCGCTGCGAGACGCCCAGCGACCTCTTTGCCTTCGATGCTGGCGGCGGTGAAAATCGCCGCCGGGCTCACGGACTCGGCAAGTGCCGACAACACGTCGACCTTCGGGGTGATGACGTATCCGTCGATGTCGTCGGATTCGGCGGCGTAGATCTTCTCGGCGCCTGCCTCGGTCAGCGCGTCGGCCAGCTTGTCCGTGGTTCCCGCTGGACCGGTAACGACTGCGGACGGCTCACCGAGCGCCCGAGCCGCGGTGATCAGTTCGGTACTGACCTTCTTCAGTGTTCCTTCGACGTGCTCCACGAGCACGAGTACTTCTGCCATGACTTGCTCTCCTTGCGTGGTCTACGCGGCGTTTCGGGTCACTCCTGCGGTCTGCGTTCCCGCAGGTGGGGCGAGATCAGATGATCTTCTGGCCTACGAGGTAGGTAGCGATCTTGTCGCCGCCGTCGCCCTCGTCGGTAACCCGCTCGCCTGCGGTCTTGGGAGGCTTGGGGGTGGACGACGTCACGGTCGTTCCTGCGTTCTCGACGCCGACGATGCCGTCCTCGACGCCGATGTCGGCGAGCGTGATGGTCTGGACCGTCTTCTTCTTCGCGGCCATGATGCCCTTGAAGGACGGGAAGCGCGGCTCGTTGATCTTCTCGGTGACGCTGACGATGGCGGGCAGCGATGCTTCGAGACCGAAGATGCCCTCGTCCGTCTCACGTTCGCCGGAGACCTTGCCCGCATCCACGGTCAGCTTGCGCAGCTGGGTGAGGGCGGGGATCTGCAGGTATTCGGCGATGATCGCGGGCACTGCGCCAGTGCGGCCATCGGTGGCCTCGTTGCCTGCGATGATCAGGTCGGCGGGCTCGTCGTTCTCGAATGCGACGTTTCCGAGAGCAGCAGCGAGTGCGTATGCAGTCTGGATGGCGTCCGAACCGTGGAGCGAAGGGTCGTTCAGGTGGACCGCACTGTCGGCACCCATCGAAAGCGCCTTGCGGATCGCGTCGGTTGCGCGATCGGGGCCTGCTGACAGAACCTTCACCTCGCCGCCCTGAGACTCCTTGATGAGCAGAGCTTCCTCGACAGCGCGCTCGTTGATCTCGTCGAGCACTGCGTCTGCTGCCTCACGGTCGAGCGTGAAATCGCCGTCGGTGAGCTTGCGCTCGGACCACGTGTCGGGAACCTGCTTGATCAAAACAACGATGTTCGTCATGGGTCTGCGTCGACCTCCTGGTCATGTTCCGCTGATTCGTCCGGGGTGAATCGTCTAGCGCCTATGGGTTCTTGCTGTTCTAGGCCCTGCCGTAGATTACCCCATGTTTAGTTACTGGTGGGTAACTTACCGTAATTCCGATCTGACCATACATCCCACCTACCCGTACGTACGCCACCGCCGATAGTTGTGGGCCGGGCAAGGCGCTACCCTCTCGTCGGTGAGCGATTCATCATCAGCCGACACTTCTGCGGAACCCCGGCCAGAGCCACTCCCCCTCACCGGGGAGCGCACTGTGCCGGGCATCGACCAGGAGAACTACTGGTTCCGTCGGCACGAGGTCGTGTACGAAAAACTGCTGACGCACTGCGCCGGGCGCGTGGTGCTGGAGGCCGGATCCGGAGAAGGCTACGGCGCCAACATGATTGCCGACGTTGCCACGTCGGTCACCTGTCTCGACTACGACGCCTCGGCGGCCGAACACGTACGCGGGCGCTACCCGAGGGTCGGCATGCTTCGAGGCAATCTGGCACAGCTACCGTTCGCAGACAACTCGGTCGACGTCGTCGTCAACTTCCAGGTCATCGAGCACCTCTGGGACCAGGGCCAGTTCCTCGACGAGTGCTTCCGAGTCCTGGTGCCCGGAGGAACGCTGCTGATCAGCACGCCCAACCGGATCACGTTCTCGCCGGGTCGCGACACACCGCTCAACCCGTTTCATACTCGCGAGCTGAATGCCGACGAACTCACCGAACTGCTTGTCGGAAGCAACTTCGTCGTGCAGGCGATGACGGGCGTGCACCACGGCACGGTCTTACGCGAACTCGACGCCAAGCACGGCGGTTCGTTCATCGATGCCCAGATCGAACGCGCGCTTGCCGGCGAGGACTGGCCCGCCGACCTGACTGCCGACGTCGCCGCGATTTCGACGGCCGACTTCGACATCGACCCATCCGACATGGACGGCAGCCTCGATCTCGTCGCCATTGCAGTGAAACCGGGCCAACAGTCTGCGCTGAGCGGTTGAGCACTCCTCCACCGAAGGTGACCGAACCGGGGATGTTCGCCCTCGTTCTGCACTCCCATCTCCCCTGGCTTGCCAATCACGGTCGCTGGCCGGTCGGCGAAGAGTGGCTGTACCAGTCGTGGGCAGGTTCGTATCTGCCGTTGACGGACATGCTCACCGCGCTCGCCGACGAGGGCCGCACACACCTGCTGACCCTGGGCATCACACCCGTGCTGGCCGCTCAGCTGGACGATCCGCACTGCCTGTCGGGAATGCATCACTGGCTCGCCAATTGGCAGCTTCGTGCGCACGAGGCGACGGATCGAGATCTGTCGAGTCGCGAGCACCGTTCGGCAGCACACGCTCTCGCCACCTTCGAAACTCGTTGGCGGCACGGTGGCTCGCCGGTTCTGCGCCCGCTCGTCGACGCAGGCACCGTCGAGATGCTCGGCGGGCCGCTGGCACACCCCTTCCAGCCGCTCATGGACGAGCGCCTCCGTGAATTCTCGCTGTCCGAAGGTTTGGCCGATGCGCGCATGCGGTTGGGCACACGGCCCAACGGAATCTGGGCACCGGAGTGCGCCTACGCGCCCGGCATGGAACGAGGTTATGCCGACGCCGGAGTAACCCATTTCATGGTCGACGGCCCTGCGCTGCGCGGAGACACGAGCTTGGGAAGGCCGGTGCGCGATTCCGACGTCGTCGCCTTCGGTCGCGACCTCGACGTCAGTTACCGCGTGTGGTCACCGAAGTCCGGTTACCCGGGCCACTCCGCCTACCGGGACTTCCACACCTACGACCACGCAACCGGACTCAAGCACGCGCGGGTGACCGGCAGGGGCGTCGAGTCTGCAGACAAGGCCCCCTACGACCCGGAAGCTGCCTCCGCTGCGATCGACAAACACGTCACCGATTTCGTCGACACGGTCCGTCGTCGCCTCCGCTGCGAATCGGATCGGATCGGCCGACCTGCGCTCGTTGTCGCTGCGTTCGACACCGAACTGTTCGGCCACTGGTGGTTCGAAGGACCCGTGTGGCTCGAACGCGTGCTGCGCGCGCTACCCGAGGCGGGTATCGATGTCGGAACACTCGCGGACGCACGTGCCAGGGGCTTCGTCGGAACTCGCGTCGATCTGCCTATGTCATCGTGGGGCTCGGGCAAGGACTGGCGGGTCTGGAACGGCAAGGCCGTCCAGGACCTCGTCGATCTCAACTCCGAAGTCACCGCGACCGCACTCGACGCCATCGACAAGAACCGGGACCACTCGTTCGGGAGGCCCGAATTGCGTAACCGGGTGAACGACCAGATGGTGCGTGAGACACTCAACACAATCGCAAGTGACTGGGCGTTCATGGTCAGCAAGGATTCTGCCGCCGAATATGCACGCCAGCGAGCACATGTTCACGCGCATGCGCTGCGAGAGATCGCTGATGCGGTCGAACGCGGCCGCGCCGGCCGCGCGGCCGAACTTGCGGAGCAGTGGAATCGGGCGGATGGGCTCTTCCCAGCGCTCGATGCGCGGCGGCTGCGCACGGATCGACCGTTCGGAGGGGAGCGCTGAAGTTGAAGGTCTTGATGGTGTCGTGGGAATACCCACCGGTCGTGGTCGGCGGCCTCGGCAGGCATGTTCATCATCTGGCGACCGAACTCGTCCGAGCAGGCCACGAGGTCGTCGTCCTCGCGCGTCGCCCGACGGGGACCGATGCGTCGACGCATCCGACCCATCACCGCATCGAGGACGGTGTGCTGGTCGTCGCCGTCGCGGAGGACCCCGCTCACTTCGTCTTCGGCGAGGACATGCTGGCGTGGACGCTGGCGATGGGACACGCCATGGTGCGAGCAGGCATCGCGCTCGGCAAGCCCGGACTCGGTGAAGGATGGACGCCCGACGTCGTTCACGCACACGACTGGCTCGTCGCCCACCCGTCCATCGCGCTGGCCGAGCACTTCGACGTGCCGCTTGTGTCTACGATCCATGCCACCGAGGCGGGCAGGCACAGCGGCTGGATCTCCGGCCGTGTCAACCGGCAAGTGCACTCGATCGAGTGGTGGCTCGCCAACGATTCCGACGCTGTCATCACGTGTTCGGCATCCATGAAGGAGGAGGTGACGCGCCTGTTCGGAATTCGAGACGCGTCCGTCGCAGTGATCAGGAACGGAATCGACATCCGCACCTGGAGCTTCCGACGCCGCGAGCCACGCCAGGAGCCGGCCAAGCTGCTGTATGTGGGTCGACTCGAATACGAAAAGGGCATTCAGGATGTCATTGCCGCGTTGCCGCGCATTCGCCGTAGCCACCCTGGCACCACCCTCCACATCGCCGGTGAAGGCACACAGTTCGCTTGGCTGGCTCAGTTGGCTCGGACACATCGCGTCGCACGTGCAGTCTCGTTCCTCGGTTCGCTCGATCACACCGAGCTACTCGGCTGGCTGCACGGCGCCGACGCCATCGTCCTGCCCAGCCGCTACGAGCCGTTCGGCATAATCGCATTGGAAGCTGCGGCGGCCGGAACCCCACTCGTGGCGTCGACTGCAGGTGGCCTCGGCGAGGCAATCGTCGACGGCGTCACCGGGTTGTCGTTCGAAGCGGCTGACGTCGGCGGTCTCGCGAACGCAGTTCGACGGGTGCTCGACAACGTAGATGCAGCTCAGGATCGGGCGGTGGCAGCCCGGGAGCGCCTCACCGTCGATTTCGACTGGAAGCACGTCGCCGACGCAACAGCGCAGGTGTACCTCGCGGCCAAGCGTAAGGTTCGATACCCGCTGGCCAGGCCTGTCATCGTCGAACGGGCTCTACCCGAGCGAAGCTGAGTCTCCCCTGGCTGTTTCAGCGGCCTTCAGTGCTTTCTTTCGCTCGATGTCTTCCAGCGCCGCGATGTATTCGGCTCGCTGCGCGGCTCCGGCCTCCCAGTCGGCCTTGCGATTGCGAACGACCTTCGCCGGCGCACCCACAGCGATGCTGTAGTCCGGAATCGTGCCCTTGACCACGGCGTGGGCGCCCAGAACACAACCGCGCCCGATGCTTGTCTCGCGAAGGACGGTGACCTTTGCCGCGATCCAGGTGTCCGGGCCGATCCGTACCGGCCCTTTGACGATTCCCTGATCTTTGATGGGTGTCGTCACGTCGTCCATGCGATGGTCGAAGTCGCAGATGTAGCACCAGTCCGCGACGAGCGTGGACGCACCTATCTCGATGTCGAGGTAGGTATTGACGACGTTGTCCTTCCCGAACACCACTTTGTCGCCGATACGCAGCGAGCCTTCGTGGCAGCGGATCGCGTTCCCGTCACCGATGTGTACCCAACGGCCGATCTCCAACCTCGACAGCTCCGGCGTCGAGTGAATCTCGACGTTCTTCCCAAGGAAGACCATTCCGCGAAGAATGACGTGAGGGTTCGCTGCCTTGAACCGGGCGAGACGGTAGTACCGGACCAGGTACCACGGGGTGTACGCCTTGTTCTGCAGGACCCAGCGCAGCGAGTCGAGGGTGAGGAAGCGCGCCTGGTCCTCGTCGCGTCGCCTGGATCCGCGCCACCGTGAACGCAGCGGTGCGTTCCACATGCTCGTCATACCGAGACACCCTAGTGGGACTCGAGTGGGGCCTGCGGAACGACCCAGATAGACGGGAGTGGAGCCTGCGGAACGACCCAGATAGACGGGAGCCGCTTTCCTGATCGGCCCGGTCGCCGGGATAGTCTCTGTGCTTGACACGTGGGATCGAGGACGAGGGAGTTGCACAAGGTGCTTGGCGGCAGAGCTGGTTTCACACGTGTGGCCACGCTGGCGACTGTCGCAGCGTTGACCGCCGTCGCGTGTGGGAGCGATCAGGGCAGCATCGACGCGTTCGCCGCGGGCGGCTGGCCGGTTGCCCACGGCGACGCCCGCAACAGCAGCACTTCCGACCTCTCCGGCTTGTCCGACGTCTCCCTCGACTGGACGCGCCCGTTGGGGGGCGCGGTCGTCTCACCGCTGTCGATCGCGTCGACCGGTCAGATGTTCGTCGGTGCCTACTCCGAATCCGGTTGCAATCTCTTCTCGTTCGAGATCGATTCCGGCCGCAAGCGCTGGTGTAATCGCATCGGCCCATCGGTCGCGACCGCAACGCCGCTCGTGGATTCGGTCGCCAACATCTACGTCGGCGACGACGGTGGATTCTCCTCGTACAACGATCACGGCCAGCTTCGGTGGCGCACTCCTACCTATGGTGTGCCCCGGTCGGCTCAGTTCCTGGGCGATGGAAGCGTTCTCGCGGTCACTCAGTTCGGGCAGATGAACGTCCTGGACACGCAGACCGGCCAGACTGTTGTGCCGATCCATGATCTCGTCGCGCTTCCGGACTTCCTCGCGTCGCCGGATACCGACTTCTTGCCTCCGAATACCGGGCTCGAGGACTGCGCTACCGGATCGCCGGAGTGTGCAGTGCCCGCCACGCCTGCCGTCGATCTGGATGCGTCCGAGATCTTTCTCGTCCTGTGGCGACCCGGTGCCGTTGCACCGCAATTGGTGTCGCTGCATTACGACGCCTCGGCGACGCCCGCGATAACCGAGACGTGGTCGTCGGAACTACTTCCTGCCGCTGTTACGTCGAGTCCGGTGCTGTCCAGTGACGGAGATACTGTCTATCTCGCTGATGTCGACGGTCGGCTGAGTGCGTTCGATACCGTGGACGGTTCGGTGAAGTGGACGTTCGGAGCCGGATTCGGGGACAGGGGTACTCCGTCGGTGTCGTCTGACGGCTACATCGTCCCGGTCGGCGGCCGAACAGGTGTGCGCGCTATCCGTGACGACGGGGACAGCGCCAGCGTGGCGTGGTCACGAGATGACGTTCAGCAATTGGGAACCCCAGTGCAGGCCAAGGACGGCACGCTGGTGACCGTGACCGGCCGAGGCGATGAGCTGTACCTGACCTCGCTGAATTCCGGTACCGGGGAAACGATCTCGGATCGAGTACTGCCTGGCGCGGCAGGATTCACCGTCGGTACGTCGATCGGGCCGGACGGCCAGGTGATCACCGCGTCCTACCTCGGTGAAATCTTCACCTACGCACCGTGATGCGTGCGTCCCGGTTCTCGCGCCGCACAGATGAAAGCCACGCCTGATCGCTCGATGCGCGTGATGATCACCGACAGCGCGACGTCGCCCTTCAACTTCAGGCGCGGTCGGAGCACAGCCGGATCCACGTCGATCCCCCGCACCAGGATCTCCACGGACCCACATCGATGGCTCGTCAATGCTTGCCGCAGCGTCTTCTCCGAGAACTTGATTCTCTCGAGAATCTTGAAACCATTGACTCCGATGGGCACGGAATCACCGGTCAGATAAGCGATTCGGGGATCGAGTTGCCACAACCCGTGCTTGGCCGCGTAGTGGCGCACCAGGCCGGCCCGCACCACGGCGCCGTCCGGATCGATGATCCACTGACCCGGCGCCGCGACCTCGATATCGTCCGGCTCTGCGTCGGTGATCTCGTAGTTCCATCCGTCCGAGGTCAACACCGATGCGCGCCGACCGACGGTGGTGTCGGTCAGACCCGACGACCACAGACACGCTTCCTTGACGCCACCGTCCAGCGACACCAATTCGACCTCGCCGTCCCACCCCAGTGCGTCGAAGTCCAGACCCGGAGCACATTTGACGACGAGATCCCTGCGCGCGTAGTTCTCGAGCAGCGCAGGCAGCGGTGGCTCGAGCGCCGCTGGATCGTAGGTTCGCCTGCCTCCCGCACGTCGCCCCGGGTCGGCGAGCACAACTGTGCCGTGGGTGGTCGGTGTGAGTGCATCTGCACGCAGCACGGCTGCGCCAGGAACGTTGAGTGTCGCCATCCGCAGTCGTACGGCGTCCAGATCGCTGCCGATCACCAGTCCCGGCGTCTTCGTCAATGCCGCGAGTTCGGTACCGATGGAGCAGGTGACGTCGTGCACGTCCCGTCCCGCCAAACGCTCTGCCCGACGCCGAGCGATGATCGACGGCGTCGCCTGCTGGACAGCATCGTCGGTCAGTAGCCAACTGCCTACGTCCGACAGCTTGGTTCGTGCCTTTCGCCGAAGACGTGTCGTCTCCACCAGCGCGGCGGCACGATCTCCGAACGACGCACGCGCCGTCGCAATATCGGCGAGCATCGAGGCCTTTGTCAGGGGCAGTTCTTCGATCCGGCGTAGCGCAACGACACCGACATCGCTGGACAGAAAGTCGATGTCGGTGCCGTCGAACTCGTAGGGCATGTGGTGAGGGAGGAGCTCAGTCGGACTTCACTCCGGTGATCATCACGTTGTAGAAGAAGCTGCGGGGCACCACGTGCTCGAGTACGTTCTCGTCCACCCAGCTCAAGGTCTTCCACCCACCGAAGGCGAACCGTGCCCAGTTCCAGCCGAGCTTCTCGGCCGGAACCGCGGCCTCGAATGTGCGTACCGGCCAGCCGAGCAACGCAGCGGCAAATTCCTCGGTCTGCGCCTGTACCTCGACGGCGCCGGCGCTGCGAGCGATGTTCTCGAGATCGGTCGGGTCGAAGGTATGCAGGTCGACGACGGCTTCGAGCGCAGCAGCGCGTGAAGATTCGTCGAGTTCTTCCTGCGGTTTGCGCCAACTCGCGAGGAACGGCAATTTGGTGGCCCTTGTCGTCGCCTCCCAGGTGAGTCGCCCGAGCCACCGCGCGTAGAAGTTCCCTATCGTGGTGGGCTCACCCGCGAACACGAAACGTCCACCGGGCTTGAGCACCCGTAGCACCTCCCGCAACGACTGCTCGACGTCGGGAATGTGGTGCAGTACCGCATGCCCGACAACCAGGTCGAAGGTGTTGTCCTCGTACGGGATGGTTTCGGCGTCCGCGACCCGTCCATCCACATCCAGGTTCAGGTGCTCGGCGTTGCGCAGCGCGACCTTGACCATGCCGGGTGACAAATCCGTGACCGATCCCTTGTCGGCAACACCGGCCTGCATGAGATTGAGGAGAAAGAAGCCGGTTCCGCACCCCAATTCCAGTGCACGTCCGTGCGGAAGTGCGTCCTGAGCGCTCGGTTGCCCGCTGACGGCCTGGTCGAAGCGCCCACGCGCGTAGTCGATGCATCGCTCGTCGTACGAGATCGACCATTTGTCGTCGTACGTCTCCGCTTCCCAGTCGTGATAGAGCACCTGAGCAAGCTTTGTGTCACTGCGCGCAGCCTCGACCTGCTCGGCGGTGGCATGCGGATTGGGCGCGGGGTCGTTCGGAGCGTCCGGAACCAAGTGCAGTGTGGCGTCGGAGTTACCGTCGTGCGGGCTTGCAGTCATCAGGGCAGCCTACTATCCAGTAGAAAATGAACAAGTTCTAGTTGTCAGCCGAGGTCATTCCCCGACGAACTCGGCTTTGCCCGGTCCGTTGGCGATGAACGATTCCATTCCGATGGTCCGGTCTTTGGTGCCGAACAACGCCGCGAACTGCTGCGCTTCGATCTTGAGGCCAGTTCCCAGGTCGACGTCGAGACCCTGATCGATCGACGCCTTCGCGGCTCCAAGCGCCCGCGAGGCCCCGGTGGTGAACTGCGCCGCCCACTTCCGTGCGGCGTTGTATACCTCGTCGGGAGCGACCACCTCGTCGACCAGTCCGATCCGCAGCGCTTCCTCGGCACCGACGAATCGACCGGTGAACACCATGTCCTTGGCCTTGCTCGGACCAACCAGGCGCGCGAGACGCTGAGTACCGCCGCCGCCGGGAATGACGCCCAACAGCACTTCGGGCACCCCCAGCTTCGCGTTGTCACCGGCGATGCGCCGATCTGCACCCAGCGCCACTTCGAGCCCACCGCCGAGTGCGTACCCGGTGATCGCGGCGACGACCGGCTTCGGTATGTCTGCCAACGATCCGAGCGCGGACTGGAGATCACCGGCGATGTCGGTCATCTGAGCAGACGTCAGTTCGACCATTTCCTTGATGTCCGCTCCCGCGGCGAAGACCTTCTCCCCGCCGTAGACGATGACCGCTCTGACGGACGAATCGACGGTCGCCACGCGCGCAGCGGCACGAATCTCCTCCTGCACCTGACGGTTCAACGCATTCATCGGAGGACGCTCCAACCGAATCGTGCCAATGCCGTCTGATACCTCGAAAGTCACGAACTCAGCCATGTTCACACACGCTACCGGTGGCGGTTCTTCTCTCCGGCCCACGGGTGCGCACTGCCCGCGTAGTAGTGCTCCTGGCCGGGGAATTCGACTCGAAGTTCGCCGTCGACGTGGTAGAGATTTGGCTGTATCGGGGCGATGTCGGGAGATGCGGCGAGCACGGCGCCTACCGAGGAGAACTGGGTCAGCCCGGACAGCTGACTCCACGTCGGCGGCAGAAGAACGGTGCTGCCCTCACGCCAGTCGTCCAGCGCGGACTCGGGAGACCGCCACCGCACCGATGCAGCCTCCGTGGTTGCACCGTCGGCGTATTGACCCTCCGGTTGCACTGCAACGAAGAACCTGGTGTCGTAGCGGCGCTTCTCGCCCACGGGAGTGATCCAGTTCGACCACGGACGCAGTAGATCCGCTCGAAGAACGAGTCCGTTTCGGGTGAGGAACTCACCGAAGGTCTGCTCGCGCCGCTCGAGTGCACCCCGATCCTCGGCATAGACGTCCGTATCGGTCACGACGGTGTCTGTGTTGGGCCCTGCCAGCAGGATTCCGCATTCCTCGAACGTCTCCCGGGCGGCGGCGCACACGAGAGCTGCCGCCTTGCGCTCGTCGACTCCGAACCTGCTCGCCCACCAGGTAGGCGGGGGTCCAGCCCACTCGAGATCGGAATCTGCATCGGAGATGTCGACACCGCCGCCGGGGAACACGGTCATGCCGCCGGCAAATGCCATGCCACCGACCCGCTCCAGCAGGAATACCTCGATGCCGTCATCACGGTTCTGCAGGAGGATGACGGTCGAGGCATCACGGACTGGTGCGGCCTCGGTGGGCGGGAGCTCGGTGGAAGACATCTCCTCGAAACTACAACGCCGTGAAGTCGGACTCCTCAGCGGCGGTGCTGACCGGCGGCCCTGGTGCGTCGGGCGAAGAACCGACCGTCGACACGGTCCAGGGTGATGGACTGGCTGAAGGCCTCGGTGAGGTTCTCCGCCGTGATGACGTCGTCGACGAAGCCCTTGGCGACCACACCGCCTTCTTTCAACAGCAGCGCATGGCTGAAGCCGGGTGGGATTTCTTCCACATGGTGCGTGATCAGCACCGTTGCCGGCGCATCCGGATCGGCCGCGAGGTCGGCCAACCGTGCGACGAGTTCCTCGCGACCACCGAGGTCGAGACCGGCGGCGGGTTCGTCGAGGAGGAGCAGTTCGGGATCGGTCATGAGTGCCCGCGCAATCAGTACGCGCTTGCGCTCACCTTCGGACAGTGTTCCGTAGGTCCGCTGAGCCAGGTGCTCGGCGCCGAGGCTCTCCAGCATCTCGACTGCACGCTCGGTGTCCATGTCGTCGTAGCGCTCGCGCCAGCGACCGAGGACGCTGTACCCCGCAGAGACGACCAGATCGCTGACGATTTCGTCGGCAGGAATGCGGTGAGCGAGGGCGGAGGACGACAGACCGATGCGAGGTTTCAGGTCGGCGACGTCGGCCTTGCCCAAGACCTCGCCGAGCACATGTGCTGTGCCGGAGGTGGGATGAACTTCAGCGGCGGCGATGCGCATCAACGACGTCTTGCCCGCACCGTTCGGCCCGAGAACGACCCACCGTTCGTCGAGTTCCACCTGCCAGGTCACCGGGCCGACGAGTGTAACTCCACCCCGCCTGATGAGAACGTCGTTGAAATCGATGAGCAGATCGGGATCCGGTTCAGACACGTTGTCCATCTTGTCGCACATCCGCCGCGCTTACACGGCAGGATCTCCATGCGTGTCGTCCAAATCTCATCACACCGCGCGTCAGACAGCCCTCCACCCTGCCCGCGCGGACATCCATGCCCCGGGTTCGGCGTTCCCTCTCGGGGCAACCTCCACCCACGGTGGTACGCAATTCGCAGTCCACTCCCCCGACGCCGATGGTGTCGAGATCTGTCTCGTCGACGACAACGGCATCGAGCGACGCGTCGAACTGCGCAGTCGAACCTTCGGAATCTGGCACGGATTCGTCCCCGGCGTCGAGCCTGGAGCGCGATACGGAATCCGAGCGCACGGACCGTGGGACCCGACCAACGGTCGTCGTTTCAACGACCACAAGATCCTCCTCGATCCGGCAGCTCGGCAGATCACCGGCCGTCTCGGTGCTGCCTCTGCACTCCTGCCCTACGAGGACGAGCCCTTCGGCCAGGCAAGCAGGGTCGATTCGCTCGGCCACATGCCGCTGTCCGTGGTCACCGCGCAGCCCACCGTCAGGCAGATCGACCGACCGACCGTGCCGTGGGATCGAACTGTTCTGTACGAGCTCCACGTGGGCGCGTACACGGCCCGGCACCCCGGTGTGCCGATCAGCCATCGTGGCACCTACCTCGGTCTGACGGCACCAGCGGTCCTGGAACATCTCACCCGGCTGGGCGTGACGACGGTGGAACTGCTGCCCGTACAGGCGATGCTGACCGAGCCGGACGTACGCGCGCGCGGCATGCGAAATCACTGGGGCTACTCGACCGGCGCCTACTTCGCTCCGGATCCTCGGTTCGCCTCGGTTCCGGGCAACGAGATCTCCGAATTCAAGGTGATGGTCGACGCACTGCATTCGGCCGGCATCGAAGTCGTCCTCGACGTCGTCTACAACCACACGTGCGAGTCCTCCGTTGCCGGGCCGTCGATCAGTTGGCGCGGTCTCGACGCACCCGGGTACTACCTACTGGACGCCCGCGGGTACGACGTCGACCTCACCGGCTGCGGAAACACACTGGACTCGGCGTCACCCGCCGTCGTACGCATGGTGTGCGACAGCCTCCGATACTGGGCCGACGACATGGGCGTCGACGGCTTCCGATTCGACCTCGCCAGCACCCTCGGCCGACCAGGTGGATGGCGCTTCGATTCTCGCGCTCCGCTTCTCACTGCTATCACCACCGATCCGGTCCTATCGAGCCGGAAACTGATCGCCGAGCCGTGGGACGCCACCGGCGCCGGCTATCAAGTGGGTGGATTCGGCAGCATGTGGTCGGAGTGGAACGACCGATACCGCGACACGGTGCGTAGATTCTGGTCCGGGCAGTCCGGCGTCAGGGAACTGGCGTCGAGACTTGCCGGCTCGGAGGACATCTACGGCGGCGGCGTCCGAAAGCCATGGGCGTCAGTCAATTTCGTCACCGCACACGACGGTTTCACCGTCCGCGATCTGGTGTCGTACTCGCACAAGCACAACGAGGCGAACGGCGAAGAGAACCGAGACGGCACCGACAACAATCTGTCGACCAGTCACGGGGTCGAGGGTCCGACCACCGATCCATCGATTGTGTCTGCGCGTGATCGCCACTCCCGTGCACTGCTTGCGACGCTCACACTGTCGACCGGCACCCCCATGCTCCTCGCCGGAGACGAATTGGGGCACACTCAATTCGGCAACAACAATGCTTATTGCGTTCCCGCCGACGCCGCTGCGGCCGACTCGTGGGCGATCGAATGGTCGGAAGTTGACACCGAACTGGTCGCGTTCGTCACACGGCTGCTGCGCATCCGGCGCAGCGCACCTTCACTCCGCCAGCAGGAGTTTTTCATCGGCCGCGACACTCTGAGCGGCAGGCCTGATCTCGTCTGGTTCGACGCGTTCGGGCACGAGATGAACACGGAGTCCTGGAACGACGACTCGGTGCGAACGATGCAGGCGTGGGTCGACGGCAGTGATGTTCGCTCCTACGAGCCTGACGGCGTGCCCGTCGACGACGCCAGTTCGTTGTTGATCGTGCACTCAGGTGGTCCGACCGAAGTCTCGTTGGCGTGCCCCGACTGGGCAGCAACACGATTCGTTCCGGTGTTCGATTCCTCGTCGCCAGACGGAGTGCCTGCGAACTCCTCCCCCATCGAAGCAGGCTCGTCGATCGCATTGTCGGGTGCAACGGTTCTCGTACTGCGCAGCGACGGCAAGTAGGTCATGAACAGCTGAACGAGAGGTCCGATTCCGAACGCGTACAACAGAGTTCCGACTCCGACGTTGCCACCGAGCAGCCAACCGGTCACGACCACCACCAATTCGATGCACGTGCGAACCAAGCGGATGGACAAACCGGTGCGCGCGACGAGTCCCGTCATCAAGCCGTCGCGCGGCCCCGGACCCATCTCCGCACCGATGTACAACGCGGTCGCGAACGCGTTCATGACGATCCCGGTCGTCAGCAGCGCTGCCCGCGCGGCCACGCCGTCGACCGCGGGAAGCCAGTTCAGCGAGACGTCGACCGACACGGCTATGACCACCACGTTGCTCACGGTGCCCAGCCCCGGCTTCTGCCGCAGCGGGATCCACGCGAGCAGAACTACGAGTCCGGTCAACGCGGTGATCGTCCCGAAGCTCAGCGGCAGGTGCTTGCTTACACCCTGATGGAACACGTCCCACGGGTCGAGACCGAGGCTCGCGGTCACCATCAACGCCATCGAGAGTCCGTAGAGCCAGAGTCCGACATAGAGCGCTATCAGACGGACAGTGAGTTGTTGGGCACGGCTGTTCGATCGCATGAAGTCCAGTTTCATCGCTCACTGGCACCTTCAGAAACAGCCAGTTCGACGACAGTGGACCCTGACTGTCGTTCAGGACTCCAACGTCGCAATGACGGTCATGGAGCCCGGAGCTACCTCGGTGAAGCCGGCGTCCCGCACGGCGACTGCTCGTCCTTCATCGACAAGGGCTTCGGCGCGTCGCCACTGGTTCGCATCGGCATCGCGAACCGAACATGCAAAGTCGGAGACCGACCACTGCACACACTGCGCGGCGGTCATCGAACCGGCGAGCAACATCGATGCATGTCCAACTTGCGCGGCCGCCTTGCCAACGGTCATCTTCAGGGTCGGGTCGATCCACAGCACAGGTGTGTCCGGACGTGCGGGTCCTGGCTCGTCGTGCTCCAGATCGGTGCCGCCGATCTGGAGTCGCTTGATTCGGGGATCGAGATCGCCGACTCTGCCCGGTACGAACGCACGGGCCTGAGCTCCGCCGACCTCGACGGTCACGCCCGGAACGTCTTGGGCGGCCACCCACTGTGCACCTCGGGCCCGTCGGGCAACTTTCCGAATGCGAGCACCCGTCCATGCCAGGAAGCACTCCTCCCACTCGCCGCCCGGTCCGACTCGTTCATCGAGACACAGAGCCACCGCGGCCGACGCGGCGGCTTCGAGGAGGCTACTGCGCGCCGGTGGGTCTGCTTTGGGTATGTGCAGAACCACCGGCATGGCGAGCACGTCGGCGGGGTCCGGTGGATCCGTACGCCCGCCGTAGCCACGCGTAAGAACCGAGTGGCGCTGCACCAACGTACTTCGCGGCCCCTCATCGACCGGGACGTCCGTCACAGGATCGGAACGCGGCGGACACCACCGTCGACGGCATCGGCCGCCTCGATCTCACCGCGGGTCACTCCGAGCATGAACAGAACGGCATCGAGATAGGGATGCGAGATCGCCGTGTCCGCGATCTCCCGGAGCGCCGGTTTGGCATTGAACGCGACGCCGAGACCTGCCGCCGTCAACATGTCGATGTCGTTTGCACCATCGCCCACCGCGACCGTCTGTTCCATCGATACTCCGGACTGCGCTGCGAACTCGCGCAATGCCGTCGCCTTGGCTGCGCGATCGATGATCTCACCTACGACCCGCCCGGTGAGCTTGCCGTCGACGATCTCGAGGGTGTTCGCCTTGACGAAGTCCAGTTCGAGCTCGTGAGCGAGGCTATCGATGACTTGGCGGAAGCCTCCGGAGACGATGCCACAGTGGTACCCAAGTCTCCGCAACGTGCGAATCGTGGTTCGCGCTCCGGCCGTCAGCTCCAGCTCCTCGCTCACCTCGTCGATGACCGACGCGTCGAGTCCCGCCAACGCCTGCACCCGCTGGTGCAGCGATTCGGTGAAGTCGATCTCCCCGCGCATCGCCGACTCGGTTACCTTGCGCACTTCGTCCTCGCGACCGGCCTTTGCAGCCAGCATTTCGATGACCTCGCCCTGGACAAGAGTGGAGTCCACGTCGAACACGATGAGACGCTTGGACCGACGAGAGATTCCTTCGCGCTCGACTGCCACGTCGACGCCGACGCCTGCAGCAATTTCGGAGAGACCGGTCCGAAGTTGGCGATCGGCATCAGGCGAGGTGTTGGTTGCAGTGACCAACAGTTCGAGACCGGTGACCGGGTAGTCGGCGACGCCTCGTATCGAATCGATGTTTGCACCCTGCCTCGCCAGCTCGCGGGAGATGGTACTGAACGCCCGCGCGGTGACCGGCCGACCGAGCACCACGACCACGTGTGTTGCCAACACGCGATTGCCGACCGGGTCGGCGCCGATCTCGACGTCGACGTGGACACCGACGGTCGCCATCGCTTCCTCCAGTTCTTCCTGGAGCTCCTCGGGGTCGTTGGGACATGACAGCAACACACCGAGGGTCAACCGACCACGGATGACGACCTGCTCTACGTCGAGCAGGTCGACCTGGTGGCGCGAGAGTGCCGCGAACAGGACCGAGGTGACACCCGGTTTGTCCGGGCCTGTCACCGTGACGAGTACAGCGGTGTCCGATGACGGCACCGATTCTCCCTTCCTGCACGACGGTTCCGATTCGGGCCGTCGAATTGTGACTGGTTCGCTTCACGGACATTGTCGCAAGCGAAGAGCCCCGCCCGGGTACCGGGAGGGGCTCTTCGCGTAAGTCTTATCGGCTACTTCGGATCCGGGTCGCCGGAGTGTTCGTGGTCGCTGGTGGCCAGTGGTGCGCGGCGTGCCTGTTCGAGGACTTCGGTGGTCTGTCCACCGTGACTGCCCGGTCCGACGTGGGCTTCGGCGCGGAGCCGCTCGACCATGTGCGGATAGTGCAGCTCGAACGCCGGCCGCTCGGACCGGATCCGCGGCAACTCCGTGAAGTTGTGTCGCGGCGGCGGGCACGAGGTCGCCCACTCCAGCGAGTTGCCATATCCCCACGGATCATCGACGGTGACCACTTCGCCGTACCGGTAGGACTTGAACACATTCCACACGAACGGCAACGTCGACGCACCGAGCACGAACGCACCGATCGTGGAAATGATGTTGAGCGTGGTGAACCCATCCGAGGCCAGGTAGTCCGCGTAGCGACGCGGCATACCTTCGTTGCCGAGCCAGTGCTGCACCAGGAACGTGCCGTGGAATCCGAAGAACGTCAACCAGAAGTGCCACTTGCCGAGCGTCTCGTCCATCATCCGGCCCGTCATCTTCGGGAACCAGAAGTAGATACCGGCATACGTCGCGAACACCACCGTTCCGAACACCACGTAGTGGAAGTGCGCGATCACGAAGTAGGTGTCGGTGACATGGAAGTCGATCGGCGGCGAGGCCAACAGCACACCGGACAGACCACCGAAGAGGAACGTGATCAGGAACCCGATCGAGAACAACATCGGTGTCTCGAGCGTCACTTGACCACGCCACATCGTGCCGATCCAGTTGAAGATCTTCACACCCGTCGGCACTGCGATCAGGAACGTCATGAAGGAGAAGAACGGCAACAACACCGCACCGGTGGCGTACATGTGGTGCGCCCACACCGCGATCGAGAGCGCCGCGATGGCGATCGTCGCGTAGATCAAGGTGGTGTATCCGAACATCGGCTTACGCGAGAACACCGGGAAGATCTCCGACACGATCCCGAAGAACGGCAACGCGATGATGTACACCTCGGGATGCCCGAAGAACCAGAACAGGTGCTGCCACAACAGAACGCCACCGGTGGCCGGATCGAACAGATGCGCACCCAGATGACGATCGGCGGCCAACCCCAACAACGCCGCCGTCAACAACGGGAACGCCAGCAGAATCAGAATCGACGTCACCAGGATGTTCCAGGTGAAGATCGGCATCCGGAACATCGTCATACCGGGGGCACGCAGGCAGATCACCGTGGTGATCATGTTGACGCCACCAAGGATAGTGCCCAAACCGGCCACTGCCAGACCCATGATCCACAGGTCTGCACCTACACCCGGCGAATGCAGAGCACTCGTCAGCGGCGTGTAGGCGGTCCACCCGAAGTCGGCCGCACCACCGGGAGTGATGAAGCCGGCCGTGGTGATCAACGCACCGAACAGGTACAGCCAGTACGAGAACGCGTTCAACCGCGGGAACGCGACGTCGGGGGCACCGATCTGCAGCGGAAGGATGTAGTTCGCGAATCCGAACACGATCGGCGTCGCGTACAGCAGCAGCATGATCGTGCCGTGCATGGTGAACAGCTGGTTGTACTGCTCGTTGGACAGGAACTGCATCCCCGGTACGGCCAACTCGGCACGCATCAACAACGCCATCAACCCACCGACGAGGAAGAACGCAATAGACGTCGCGATGTACATGATTCCCAACACCTTGGGATCAGTCGTCGTCACCGCCTTGTGAAGAAAAGAACCCTTCGGTCCCATCCGCGGCGGAAAAGGCCTCACCGCTGTAACAGCGGGAGTTGGCCTAGGCGCTAGGGCAGTCACTGATCCTCCTGAAGATGCGTTCCACCCCTCTTGCAAGAAGTGGGACGTCCTGGTGTCTTGCGCTCATCGAATCGTAGACGGTGCGGATGCCGAGCGCCGAACCGGTCCTACCGTGTGTCGTATTGGGATGTCGCACCAGCATGAGGCACATTCCGAGCACAGATCGATAAGGCATCGCTAACCTGCGTCACGGTCCGCTCCAGGCAATTCCACGCATGTACCTCGCAGTGGATAAGGTGTGACGGCATCCCACTCCCGTTAGGAACTCCACTGTTGACCGAACAGTCTTCTGTGCGCACCGCAGCCGTCGCGTTGGCCGTCGGAACGCTCGTCCTGGTTGCCGGTTGCTCGGGAGGCTCGTCTTCCACCGACAACGCGTCGACGATCGTCCGGAGCACGACCAACATCGCAGGCGCCGGTGTGGTGGGCAACGACCGGGAAACCGTCGGATTGTGCCCGGACATGGCACCGGTGGATCCGACCGGCGTCGAAGGCTCGGTCCGGCCCGTCGGCCACAGTGAAGGCATCACCGAGGTACCAGCCGATCCGATGCGAGTCGTCGTATTGGATCCGTCGGCGCTCGATGCGACATGCGCCCTCGGCGTATGGGAGCGGGTCGTAGGCGCCTCGACACTGAACCCTTCCTTCCGAGGCGACGGCGACCAGGAACTGTACCTGGGCACAGGAATCGCGGAGATCCCCACAGTCGGGACGGTCGGTGCGCCCGACATCGATGCAATTGTCGGCCTCGAACCGGATCTCATCATCGGCTCGGACTCCTTGGGCTCCGAGCTGTACGGCTCCCTGACGGATATCGCCCCTACCGTGTTCACCTCCACCGAGGACGGCTGGAAAGGTGCATTCCTGCAATCAGCCGCCGCCCTCGGCCGCGGTGGCACCGCGTTCGATGAGTTGGCTCGCTTCAGCGCCGACGCCGAGCAGGTCGGCCGAGATGTCAACGCGAACCAGACTCAGGCGTCCGTCGTTCGATTCCTTCCGGACTCGATCGTCACCGACGGCCGGTCGTCCTTTGCCAGCGAAGTACTCGACGAGATCGGAGTACAGCGTCCACCGTCGCAACGCGACGCTGCTACAACAGTTCCCGCCGACGACGTCGCAGGTGCCGAAGGCGACATCGTCTACGTCCGATTCGACGGAGACGACGGCGAAAGCTTCGGCAAGAGTGTCATGACGAGCGACGCCTGGGAGGGCCTCGGCGCGGCGAAGGACGGTCGCATCTTCGTCGTGAACGACACCGTGTGGTCCGGTAGCGGGGTCATCGCAGCGAGGGCAATCCTTGCGGATGTGACGAACTCGCTCAACGCGTACGTTTCCTGACATGCCGATCCCCGAATTCGTTCTGGCACTTCGCAGCAAGGTCGGCACGTCCCCCCTCTGGCTCTCCGGGGTCAGCGCAGTGATCCTCGGTGACGACGGCCGGATACTCCTGACCCGACGCCGGGACAACGGCATGTGGGCCGTCGTGTCCGGGATCCTCGAACCCGGCGAAGAACCCGGCCCCGCGGCGTTGCGCGAGATCGACGAGGAAACCGGCATCGAAGCCGAACTGGTGAGACTGACCAGCGTCGACGTCACCGAGAAGATCACCTACCCGAACGGCGACGTCGCTCAGTACCTGGACATCACGTTCCTCGCACGGCACGTGTCGGGCACTGCCGCTGTGTCGGACGACGAAAATCTGGCTGTCGAGTGGTTTGCCGTCGACGCCCTGCCCGACAACCTCGCCGACACCTCACGTCTGCGTATCGAGCACGCGCTCGGTGGCGTACCCGAGGCGTGGTTCCGCCGCTGATCGGTAGTTCGATTCGGCTGCACTCCCCCGTTTCGGTGACCGAATGTCTGTTTCGGTCACTTGGCGGGACCGAATGTCTGTTTCAGTCACTCAGAGTGTGCGAATGTCTGTTTCGGTCACCTCGTGGGCCAGCGATCGACTCATTCGGTCACCCAGGCGCGCAGAAAATGTGATATCACTTTAGTATCAACATCGAAAGGGAGGTTCTCATGTCCGTACCCGTACCCGCAACCGTCGCCGAGAAGCCGACGGGTACCCCGACCATCACTATCGCCGAACGGCCCGGGTGGGATCTGCCCGGATGGTCGATGCTCGGCGCAGGCCTCGTGCTGTTCCTCGGAGGTATCGCCGCATTCGTGGTCGGCCTGGTTTTCACCATCGTCGTGGCAGTGGTCGTCGGCGTCGTGCTGTTCGTCGCATCACTTCCGGTCTTGGCCGGCCTGACGCTCGTGCAGCCCAATCAGGCTCGCGTGCTTCAACTTCTCGGGAGTTCGTACAGCGGCACTCTCCGCACGCCTGGGTTGCGGTGGACGAATCCGCTGACGTACCGCAAGGCGATCTCGACCCGGATCCGCAATCACGAGACCGCCCAGTCCAAGGTCAACGACGCCGACGGCAATCCCATCGAGATTTCGGCGATCGTGGTGTGGCAGGTCGCCGACACGGCATTGGCCTCATTTCAGGTCGACGACTACGAGGAGTTCGTCGCGGTGCAGACCGAATCGGCCGTCCGACACATCGCCGGCAGCTACCCCTACGATGCCGAGGATCGAATGTCGTTGCGCGAGAACGCTGACGAGATCACCGGGGCAATGTCGGAGGAAGTGCACGCCCGAGTTCGCGCCGCAGGTGTCGAGGTGATCGAGACCAGGATCAACCGTCTCGCATACGCACCCGAGATCGCCCAGGCCATGCTGCGTCGTCAGCAGGCGGGCGCGGTCATTGCCGCTCGTCGGCAGATAGTCGAGGGCGCAGTCGGCATGGTGGACATGGCTCTGGCGAAGCTGGAAGAGAAGAACGTCGTCGACCTCGACGAAGAACGCAAGGCCACGATGGTCTCGAACCTACTCGTCGTGCTGTGTAGCGACCGCGACACACAGCCCGTCGTGAATGCCGGATCGCTGTACCAGTGACCCATGGCTGCCGAACGTAAGAAACTGCTGCTTCGGCTGGACCCAGCGGTGCACGACGCCCTTGCCCGCTGGGCAGCCGACGATCTTCGCAGCACCAATGCGCAGATCGAATTCCTGCTTCGCCGCGCGTTGGCCGAGCACGGACGAATGCCGAAGAACGCCGACAACATGCGCAAACAGGGACGTCCACCGAACTCGTAGGAGCTCGGCAGGCGTCCCTGCCCGTGGAGATTCGGGTGATTTCAGAAGTCCCAGTCGTCATCCTCGGTGTTGACGGCCTTGCCGATGACGTACGACGAACCCGATCCCGAGAAGAAGTCGTGGTTTTCATCGGCATTGGGCGAGAGTGCCGACAGGATTGCCGGGTTCACATCGGTCTCGTCCTTCGGGAACAGGCCCTCGTAGCCGAGATTGTTGAGCGCCTTGTTTGCGTTGTAGCGGAGGAACTTCTTGACGTCCTCGGTCAAACCGATCTCGTCGTAGAGATCCTGCGTGTACTCGACCTCGTTGTCGTACAACTCGAACAGCAACTCGAAGGTGTAGTTCTTGAGTTCCTCGCGCTCCGCTTCGCTGACCTTCTCGAGGCCCTTCTGGTACTTGTACCCGATGTAGTACCCGTGCACGGCTTCGTCGCGAATGATCAGACGAATGAGGTCGGCCGTGTTGGTCAGCTTGGCTCGCGAGGACCAGTACATCGGCAAGTAGAAGCCGGAGTAGAACAGGAACGATTCGAGCAAGGTCGACGCAACCTTGCGCTTGAGCGGATCGTCTCCGTGGTAGAACTTCAGGACGATTTCGGCCTTGCGCTGCAGGTTGACGTTCTCCTCGGACCAACGGAACGCGTCGTCGATATCACGCGTCGAGCTGAGCGTGGAGAAAATCGAGCTGTAGCTCTTCGCGTGAACGGACTCCATGAACGCGATGTTGGTGTAGACCGCTTCTTCGTGCGGAGTGATCGCATCGGGGATCAAGCTGACGGCGCCGACGGTGCCCTGGATGGTGTCGAGCAACGTCAATCCCGTGAACACGCGCATCGTCAACTGCTTCTCGACGGCGTTGAGCGTGCCCCAGGACGGAATGTCGTTGGAGACGGGCACCTTCTCCGGCAGCCAGAAATTGCTGGTGAGCCGCTCCCAGACCTCGGCATCCTTGTCGTCCTGGACCCGGTTCCAGTTGATTGCCGAGACGCGATCGATGAGCTTGACCATGGTGCCTACCTACAAGTTGGGGAACGCGAAAAGTCGCTGACACGAACACTACCCGTAGTGTCCGACAGTTCCGGCCAGCACAACAGAGTGTGTCGTGCTCGAGCTCACCAACCCACCGAACTCGGTACCGAACCGGTCTGGATGGCCGCAACCAGTTGCGCGTGGTCACGCTCGTTCTGATCGGCATAGGCGTGTGCGAAGTCGACCATCGAACGGTCGACTTTGTCACCTCGGCCGATGTAGTCGGCGATAGCAGCCGCGTCACCGCTGCGTGCGTGCGCCCGCGCGAGAACTTCCCCGCACGCTGTGGCGAACTCGGTGAGATGGGGTCCGATGATCTCCCCGTCGGGAATGACTTTCATATCGCGAAACTGCCGCACGTAGAAATTCATCTCGCCGACCGAAGTCCATCCCACGAACATGTCGGTGGCGCTCTGCAGCATTCGTTGCCCGTTGACTACCCGCGCACCGTGGTTGTCGTATCTGCTCGGGCGAAGAAACTGTTCGAACACCGAGGGCCCCGCCTGCTTGATCTGAAGGAAGAACGGGTCACCGGTTCGTGTTTCTTCGAGAAAGGCCAAATAGACACGCATTCCGACACTGCCGACACCGACTACCTGCCGAACTACGTCGAGAACACGGAACCTCGACAAGAGACTCCAAATGCTGTCGTTCACCGAGCCGCTGTATCCGGCGATCACAGCCTGGATCAGTTCGAGTTGCGCGTCACCCACGTGGGTACGGAACGGTGGATCTTCGCGAATTCTGCGGCGACCGTCTCGCGTCTCGGTGAATTTCCGCGACGCTCCGCGACTCGTTCGCCGCTCGGCTTTGGTCTCGATGAGTTTCTCGGCGTGACGCGCAATACCAGACGAGAAGTGCCCAAGGAGCCCGGCGACGTCGATCCTGTCGTACCAGATGTCGATTTCGGGCATCGAAGCGTACTTCCACATCCGATTGCGATACGACGCCATCATCGCTGCGACTGCACGGTCGGCACGCCCCTCGTCGACACCGTTCTCCCGCCCCAGAACGACAAGGGAGGTCGCCAAGCGCTTGACGTCCCATTCGAACGGGCCAGGAAGCGTCTCGTCGAAATCGCGGAGATCGAAATACAGATTTCGCTCAGGTGTGGCCCACAACCCGAAGTTGAGCACATGCGCATCACCGCACAGCTGCACCTCGATACCGGTATTCGGCGCAGAGGCCAGATCCGCTGCCATCACGGCTGCAGCGCCGCGAAAGTACGTCCATGGCGATGCGGCCATGCGTGCGTGCCGTATCGGAAGTAGTTCGGAAACGCGAAGTTCGTTCTGCCCGAGAATTGTCGCGAGCGCGTCGTGCCCCCTGGCATCGGGGTTCCACTCCGCCAACTGTCGACGCGACACTCTCTTACGTGATTGCCGACCACGAGCAGGATGTTCGGAAGGGGCAATCCCCTCCCGTGCAGAAGCAACGTCGATGTCCGTGGGCGAGTTCATGACTGATTATGGACCGACCACGGACTTCCGTCCTGACAATCGCCAGCATCACAGCATGCAGGAAACGCAGCCCTCGACCTCGGTGCCTTCGAGCGCCATCTGACGCAACCGGATGTAGTAGAGCGTCTTGATGCCCTTGCGCCACGCATAGATCTGCGCTTTGTTGATATCGCGCGTCGAGGCTGTGTCCTTGAAGAACAGCGTCAACGACAGCCCCTGGTCGACGTGTTGCGTCGCAGCGGCGTAGGTATCGATGATCTTTTCGTACCCGATCTCGTAGGCATCCTGGTAGTAGTCCAGATTGTCGTTGTCGAGGTACGGCGCGGGGTAGTAGACGCGACCGATCTTGCCTTCCTTGCGGATCTCGATCTTCGACGCGACAGGGTGGATCGACGACGTCGAGTTGTTGATGTACGAAATCGAACCGGTCGGCGGAACGGCCTGCAGATTCTGGTTGTAGATACCGTACTTCTGCACCGACTCCTTCAGCGCGACCCAGTCGGCCTGCGTCGGGATGTGCACATCGGCGTCCTGGAACAACGCGGCAACGCGCGCAGTGGACGGTTCCCACACCTGGTCGGTGTACTTGTCGAAGAACTCACCCGACGCGTACTTGGACTCCGGGAAACCCTTGAAGTAGCTTCCCCGGTCCTTTGCGATCACGTTCGACGCCTGCAGCGCATGGAACAGCACGGTGTAGAAGTAGATGTTGGTGAAGTCGATTCCCTCGACGCTGCCGTAGTGGATGCGCTCGCGAGCGAGGTATCCATGCAGGTTCATCTGACCGAGACCGATGGCGTGAGAGTCGTTGTTGCCCTGCTCGATCGACGGTACCGAGTAGATGTGCGTCTGATCCGAAACTGCAGTCAGGCCGCGAATAGCGACAGCGATGGTTTTGCCGAAGTCGGGCGAGTCCATCGTCTTGGCGATGTTGAGCGACCCCAGGTTGCAGGAGATGTCCTTGCCGACATGGCTGTAGGAGAGGTCGTCGTTGAACTCCGACGGCGTAGACACCTGGAGAATCTCCGAGCACAGGTTCGAGTGAGTGATCTTGCCCTTCACCGGGTTTGCCCGGTTCACCGTATCCTCGAACATGATGTACGGGTAGCCGGACTCGAACTGCAATTCGGCCAGGGTCTGGAAGAACTCACGTGCCTTGATCTTCGTCTTGCGGATCCGCTTGTCGTCGACCATCTCGTAGTACTTCTCCGAGACGTTGATGTCAGCGAACGGCACGCCGTAGATGCGTTCGACGTCGTACGGCGAGAACAGGTACATCTCCTCGTTCTTCTTGGCCAGTTCGAACGTGATGTCCGGAATGACGATTCCGAGGGAAAGCGTCTTGATACGGATCTTCTCGTCGGCGTTCTCACGCTTGGTGTCGAGGAACTTGTAGACGTCGGGGTGATGAGCATGAAGATAGACCGCGCCTGCACCCTGACGAGCACCGAGCTGGTTGGCGTACGAGAAGGAATCCTCGAGCAACTTCATGATCGGAATGACACCGGAGGACTGATTCTCGATCCGCTTGATCGGCGCGCCTGCTTCGCGAATGTTGCTGAGCAACAGCGCAACACCGCCTCCGCGCTTGGACAGCTGCAGGGCAGAGTTGATGGAACGACCGATGGACTCCATGTTGTCCTCGATGCGCAGCAGGAAGCAGGACACGGGCTCGCCGCGCTGCTTCTTGCCGGAGTTGAGGAACGTCGGAGTGGCCGGCTGGAATCGGCCGGCGATGATCTCGTCGACCAGATCGGTAGCGAGCGCTTCGTCCCCGGCTGCGAGCGTCAATGCAACCATGCAGACACGATCCTCGAACCGCTCGAGGTATCGCTTACCGTCGAACGTCTTGAGCGTGTACGAGGTGTAGTACTTGAACGCGCCGAGAAACGTCGGGAAGCGGAATTTCTTGGAATAGGCGTGGTTGATCAGGAACTTCACGAATTCACGTGAGTACTGGTCCAGCACCTCTGGCTCGTAGTAATTCTCCTCGACGAGGTAGTCGAGCTTCTCGTCCAGATCGTGGAAGAACACGGTGTTCTGGTTGACATGCTGGAGGAAGTACTGGTTTGCCGCCTCGCGGTCCTTCTCGAACTGAATCTCGCCGTTGGGGCCGTACAGATTCAGCATCGCGTTCAACGCGTGGTAGTCCAGGTCACCATCCGCTCGAACGGCATTGACAGGTGCTACCTCGGTGATGGTGGGTGCCACGGCGATCGCTCCAGTTCCTTGTTTCGCGCTTGAAGATCTAGTGTGTGTGCGCTGCTCGCCGGGATTCCCGTTCCCAGAAGTCCTCGAGTCCTTCGCGGACTCGGTCGACGTCTTCCGGGGTTCCCATGAGTTCGAATCTGTAGAGATACGGAACCGCGCACTTCTGTGAAATAACATCGCCCGCTGAGCAGAACGAGTCACCGAAGTTGGTATTGCCTGCGGCGATGACTGCTCTGATCAGGGACCGGTTGTGCTTCTGATTGAGGAACTTGATCACCTGCTTGGGGACGTAATTGGTGTCACGCCCAGCGAAAGTGGTTCCCCCGCCATACGTGGGAACGATCAGCACATACGGCCGATCGACCATGAAGTTCTCTGGATTGCGCAGTGGAATGCGGCTCGCCTTCAGACCGAGCTTGACGACGAACCTATGCGTGTTCTCGGACGCACTCGAGAAGTAGACCAGCGGGTGCGTCGGCTGCGGAGCGAGAGCGGAAGTCACACTTGCTCATCTCCGTCTACTGTTCCAGCGGCGCGATCTGTTCAAGCAACGTTGGCCGTGAGTGCCTTGATGCGATCCGGGCGGAAGCCCGACCAGTGATCCTCGCCGGCGACAACGACGGGTGCCTGCAGGTAGCCGAGCGCCATGACGTAGTCACGGGCCTCCGCATCCTGCGAGATGTCGATGACGTCGTATTCGATGCCCTCTTTGTCGAGAGCGCGGTAGGTGGCATTGCACTGAACGCAGGCGGGCTTGGTGTAGACGGTGATACTCATGAGGGTTCCCTTCTCCCTGTCGGACGATCACGGTGTCCACCGAGATCCCGATGTGCGCTGCGTGATATCAACTGGTGCACCAGAGCCGAGAACGAACCCGGATCGGGGGCAGTGTCGAGGCGATTTCGCGTGTTCGAGCCCGTTTTCGGGGCTTGTCGCGTCGTGGCCTCTCGACTGCTCAGACACTACACCTTGTGTCCGACATATACCTACAACACGAGATGTTGCGAACAACATCCTTGGTATTCGCTGGTCACAGTGCCGTCGACCGAGGATGTTTCGCCTCGCGTCGGCGTGTCGCACCCCGAGAGGCCTCTATGTCGTGCGCCACAGCCAGACGCCGCGTGTTCGGTGACGCGCAACAAGGCGCTCCGCACCGGCACCGAAACAGAAATGAACCCCCGGGATCACATCGATTCCGGGGGTCCACTCCACTCCTGACGTCAGCGCTGGCGCGCTTTGAAACGCGGTTCCTTCTTGTTGATCACGAACACCTTGCCGTGACGACGCACGACCTGCGCGCCCGGCTTGTTCTTCAACGACTTGAGCGAGTTTCGAACTTTCATGCGTCGAGGCTACATGAAAACGATTCTCGTTTCTAACACGGCCCAACAGCCACCGCGAAGGTCAGACGGTGACGAGCTCGTCGGATGCCTTGACAAGCTCCGCGACGACCGAAGCGATTGCCGCACACACCTCGGCATTTTCGCGCGGGTGCGCCGAACCGAACTTGTCGATGGTGCTGCCGATGGTGAGCGTGACGTCCTCGAGCACAGTGCCGCCCGCAATGCCCACAGCCTTGCGCGCGTCGTCGTGGGCCCACTTCGCCCCATTGCCGCTCGGCGATGCACTGATCACTGCGACAGGCTTGCTGCTCACCGCGCCAGCACCGTAGGGGCGCGACAGCCAGTCGATGGCGTTCTTCAGAACGGCCGGGATGGTTCCGTTGTACTCGGGGGTGACAAGGAGAAATGCGGTCGCCTTCTCGGCTGCGGCACGCAGTTCGAGCGCAGCAGCGGGGACTTTGCCCGGGACGTCGATATCCTCGTTGTAGAACGGGACCTCGGCAAGACCGCTGTAGACGTCGGCCGTCGAGCCTTCCGGGGCGAGAGACACCGCGGTCTCGGCGATCTGCCTGTTGACCGAGTCGGCGCGGAGACTTCCGACAAGAACCAGTACCTGTGCGTGCGTCATGACGATAATCCTTCGAGTTCGAGTGAGAGCCGGTGTTCGATCAATTCCTACCATCTAAACGGACTGCGGTCCACTTGCATTCCCAAGCAGGTAGACTGTCCGATGTGACCGACTTCATGCTCCCTATCGCCGGGGAGGAGACCGAGCGTTGCGACGCCGCACGCAACCGTCGCCTCCTGCTGGATGCGGCGTCGGACCTGGTGGCCACCATAGGCGCGGACGCTGTGACGATGGACGGCCTCGCAGCCAAGGCCGGCGTTGGCAAAGGCACCGTCTTCCGACGGTTCGGTAGCCGCTCCGGACTGATGCAGGCCCTTCTCGATCACACGGAAAAGGAACTGCAACAGGCCTTTCTCTTCGGCCCGCCACCTCTCGGTCCAGGTGCGGACCCCATCGACAGGCTCGTCGCCTTCGGCCGCGCCCGCCTCGATCTCGTCGAAGTACAGGGCGAGGTCATGCGTGCTGCCGAGAACTCACCGGAACTCCGGTACTCCGCTCCGGCACACATGGTCAACTACACACACGTCCTCACCCTCCTCAGGACCGCCGGGGTCGAAGGCGACCTCGAACTTCTCGCCTACGGTCTGCTGACGCCTCTGGAAGCCACCTTGGTACTGCACCAGTTCCGCGATCTCGGCATGACGATGGGACGTCTCGCCGACGGATGGGAAGACCTGGTACGCAGGGCTACTCGGTAAGACGGGCTACTCGGTAGTCGACAGACCGGACACAGCACGAGCAGCGCGAACAAGCTCGACGCCGTAGGACGGGCCGTGTCCCGCGGCGTGCACGGCGAGGGGATGCAGCTGATGGAGCGGGATGCGATGCTCCCAACCGTCGGACAGTTCGTGCACGGCCCGATAGCCGACGAGGATGTCCGAGAGCATGGGGCAACCGAACAGAGCCAGCATCGCAAGATCGGTTTCGCGATGTCCACCGTGCGCGGCGGGGTCGATCATCACGGCTCCCGACGCGGTCCACACCACGTTTCCAGTCCACAGATCACCGTGAATCCGACTCGGCGGTTCCTCGTCGTCGAACATCCCGTCGGCGATCGCGGCACAGACGCGTTCGACTTCCACTGCACCGGATTCGGAGATGTTGCCGTTCACGACGGCTACCCGTAGATATGGCAACACACGTTCGGCGACATAGAACGACCCCCACGAAGCGTGTTCGATACTGGACATCGGTCTGGATCCGATGAACATCTGGCCGGCGAAACCATCAGGAGGACAACCGAACCGACGTGCACCGGCGTCGTGCATCGCAGCGAGTTCAGCACCGAAACGGCGCGCAGCGTCCCGCGTAGGCGACGATGGTACGAGCCGGGCGAGATCGATGTGGGTGGGACCGAATCCCCGAACGTCGACGACGGTTCCCCCGCCGTCCCGGAGCCACACCAAGCCAGCAGCTTCGGCGGTGAAGAAGTCCGGGTGTGCACTCGGATCGGCCTTGGTGAAGGTGTCTGCAGACATCAGAACTCACAGTACGCGCGACACATAGGATGGCGGAATGTCACTCCTACGTTCGGAACTACGGACGCGCATCCAGCGCGAACTGGCCGTACAGTCGTCCATCGACCCCGCCACGGAAATTACCCGCCGCGTCGATTTCCTGAAGGCCTATCTTCGTTCCACCCCCGCCACGGGGTTCGTTCTCGGTATCAGTGGAGGGCAGGACAGCACACTGACCGGCGCGCTGTGCCAACGCGCCGCCGCCGAACTGCGGGCCGACGGCACCGAAGCGCAGTTCCTGGCCGTCAGACTCCCCTACGGCGTTCAGGCAGACGAGGCGGATGCGACAGTGTCGCTCGAGTTCATCGCGCCCGATCGGACGGTGACCGTCAACATCAAGGCCGCCGCCGACGCGTCCGCGGCGGCAACTGCCGAGGCGCTGGGCTCCCCGGAGCTTCGAGACTTCGTGCGCGGCAACATCAAAGCTCGGCAACGCATGGTCGCGCAATACGCGCTGGCGGGCGAGCTCGGATACGTGGTCGTCGGAACCGATCATGCTGCCGAAGCAATCACCGGGTTTTTCACCAAGTTCGGCGACGGCGGTGTCGACATCACCCCGCTCACCGGTCTCACCAAGAGACAGGGTGCCGCGTTGCTGCGCGAATTGGGTGCACCCGAGAGCACGTGGAGAAAAGTTCCGACAGCCGATCTGGAAGACCACCGCCCAGCGCTGCCAGACGAGGAGGCCCTGGGAGTGACCTACACCGAAATCGACGACTATCTCGAAAACAAGGAAGTGACCGACGAAGTCGCCGAGAAGCTGGAACGGATGTATCTGAGCACCCGGCACAAGCGCGCAGTACCGGTCACACCCTTCGAGGACTGGTGGACCACCGAGAACTGACGACTATCCCCCGGCGAACGGCGGCAGCACATCGACCCTGTCGCCGACCGTCGTGGACAAGTCTCTGGTGAGCTCGTCCCCGACGAGAAAGGCGGACACGCGCAGCACATTTTCCAGTGCCGTGCCGTGCCTGTCGAGAACGGCGGCCCTGAGTGTGGTCAGGTCGCTGCCCTCGGGAAGTTCGAACGTCTCACTCGCACAACCGGACGCGTCCTTGGCCCCGGCGAAGTATCGAACCTCAACCACCGATAGCTCCCATGCTTCTCGCAGGCGGGACGAAGCCCACCACATCGATTCCGTGTCCTGCCCATTTGTTCCACATTGCGCCTTGCCAGAGCTTGCCCAACTCGTCGTCGGTGGCTCCTCCGCGCAGCGCTGCACGGAGATCCGTTTCCTCGTCGCTGAACAGGCAGGACCGAACAGTGCCCTCGGCCGTCAACCTCGTGCGGTCGCAATCCGAGCAGAACGAACGCGTGACCGACGCAATGATGCCCACGGTGCTGGAGGTTCCGTCGACAGCCCACTCCTCGGCGGGAGCAGACGGATCGGATCGACCGATCTCACGCAGATCGAACCGAGTCGACAGCACGTCGAGCAGGTGTTCGGCGTCGAGCATGTTCGCCCGAGCCCATTCTTGATCGGCGTCGAGAGGCATTTGCTCGATGAACCGCAGCGCGACACCTTCGTCCAAGCACCACTGGAGAAGGTCGGCTGCACCGTGCAGTGTTTCCGGCATCAGCACCGCGTTGATCTTGACCGGAGTCAGTCCTGCCCGTAAGGCGGCGCGCACGCCTGCGAGCACCGAGGGCAGCCGATCGCGCCTGGTCAGTTCTGCAAAGTGCACGCGGTCGATCGTGTCGAGCGAGACGTTGACCCGATTGAGGCCTGCTGCTGCCAGGGTGTCCGCTCGATGCTCCAGCCCGACTGCGTTGGTGGTCATCGACAGCGGTACGCCCGGCGCCGCCTGCGAGCTCAGTCGCACGATCTCCGTCAGATCAGCGCGCATCAGTGGCTCACCGCCGGTGAAGCGCACCTCCTCGACGCCGAGTCGATGAACGGCCACGCCGACGACACGGGCAATCTCGCTCGCCGTCAGTAGATCCTGAGTCGGGATTGCGGGCAAGCCTTCTTCGGGCATGCAATACGTACACCGCAGCGAGCACTTCTCCGTGATCGAAACCCGCAGGTCACGGGCTACTCGGCCGAAACGGTCGATCAGTACCGGAACGTCCGGACGGTCATCGACGGACACCCCGGGCGTACGGCTTATCGAAGGGATGCCGAGTCCTACGACACTGCTGGCTGTCACGAACTCTCCTTCGAGTCATCGGTCTTTCCCACAACAACGAACTACGTTCCAGTATGCCGCCCCTGGGAAACTTCGTGCGATCCGCCGAACATTTCGTCGTTGCAGCGCGCATAAGATCGTGACATGACCAATCCATCGGCGGGGCCGAATCGAGTCGCAGACCCCGGTCGAGAACACCGTCGTGCAGTGTCGGTGGAAGAACACACCGAACTCGTCGCAAGCCTGTTGGCACCGCTGCGGATCCGTCCGGCGTACTCCGTCGCCGTCGGAGACGCTCTCGGTCGAGTTGCCGCGTGCGATGTGTGCGCTCCAGTCGACCTGCCGTTGTTCCGAAACTCCCAGATGGACGGATACGCGGTGCTCGCGTCGGATGTCGCGCATGTGCCCGCGGCTCTGCGGGTGATCGCGACCGTCGCCGCTGGGCCCTCGAACCGGATTCGTCTCGAGCCGGGTACGGCCGTGAAGATCATGACCGGTGCACCGATGCCCGAGAACGCCGATGCCGTGGTGCCGATCGAGAACACGACCTACGACGGCGAAATCGTCACCGTGACCGTTGCGCGCACAGCGGGCGAATACGTTCGTGAGCAAGGCAGCGACATCACCACCGGAACGGTGATGGTCCAGGCAGGCGACACCATCGAGCCTCGCCACATCGCTGTCCTTGCGGCAGTGGGACTTTCGCACGTGCAGGTCTCGAGTCGACCGAAAGTCGCGGTCATCACGACCGGCGCCGAGCTGGTCGACGCCGGATCACCGCTGCTCCCCGGTCAGATCTACGACTCGAACGGCGTGACCCTCGCTGCTCACCTTCGCGCCAACGGGGCCGAGGTGGTCGGAGTTCACCGCAGCTCCGACGACGTGGACGCATTCCGACGCATTCTGTCCGACGCGGTTGCCACGGCCGAACTCGTCATCACCTCGGGCGGCGTCTCCATGGGTGACTTCGAGGTCGTCAAGGATGTGCTGGCGCCGATGGGAGGACACTTCGGTTCCGTTCGCATGCAGCCGGGTGGCCCCCAGGGCACGGCAACGATCGACGGTGTTCCCGTGCTCGATTTTCCCGGCAACCCGGTCAGCACGGTGGTGTCGTTCATCGTGTTCGCACGCAACGCCGTTCGCGAGGCGGCGGGCCTCGAAGCAATCGAATCCCGCTCGGTGCCACTCGCGCACTCGATCACCTCGATCGCAGGCAAGAGACAACTCCTACGAGGGAAAATCGGCGACGACGGCGTCTCCTCGGTCGCAGGTCCGGGGTCCCATCTGGTGGCGGCTATGGCGTGGGCGGATGTCCTCATCGATATTCCCGAGGACACAACCGCTCTCGACGCCGGCACCGAGGTTCAGGTGATCCCGCTGTGAACGAGATGCACCGCGCACAGCCTGGCTTCTCACACGTCGACGCCGAGGGACGCGCCCGTATGGTCGACGTCTCGCACAAGTCCGACACCGAGCGGATCGCAGTTGCAGCAGGAGAACTCGCGACGACGGCGGAGGTGGTCGCGCTGGTCCGCGCTGACGGAATGCCGAAAGCAGACGTGCTGGCGACAGCAAGGATCGCCGGAATCACGGGCGCGAAGAAGACCTCCGAACTCATTCCGCTCTGCCACCAACTGGCATTGTCGAAGGTCGATGTCGTCTTCGGATTCACCGACACCACGATCACCGTGGAAGCAACCGCGAAGACGACCGGACCCACCGGCGTCGAGATGGAGGCGCTCACCGCCGTCGCCATCGCCGGTCTCACGCTGCACGACATGGTAAAAGCCGTCGACCCCGCCGCCACGATGAACGGCGTTCGCCTCCTCCGCAAGGAGGGCGGCAAGCGCGGGCGGTGGTCTCGCGAGGCAGTAGTGGAACAGGTCGGTGTCCGAACCGACGACCGATCAGCTGTCGTTCTCGTAGCGTCGACTGGCGGTGCGCGCGGAACTCGTGAGGACACGACCGGTCCTGCCATCGCAGCATGGTTGGAGAACAAAGGCTTCTCCGTGCGCGGTCCCCTTGTGTACGCCGACGCCGAGATCTCCGCGGGCCTCGAAGACGCACTCACCGGCGGCCCCGCCCTCGTCATCAGCACCGGAGGAACCGGGGTGTCCCCCACCGATGCAACCCCCGAAGCCACGAGGGCAGTCCTCGATCGCGAACTACCGGGAATCGCCGACGCGATCCGACTCGAAGGCACCAAGGTCACACCGCACGCAACACTGAGCCGAGGATTGACCGGAGTCGCCGGACGTACCGTCATCGTCAATCTCCCCGGTTCACCCGGCGGGGTGAAGGACGGCCTGTCGGTTCTAGCTCCTATAATCGACCATCTCATTGCCCAGGTCGCGGGCGATGGACTACACGAAACCGCTGACGAGAAATGAGTGAACGATGACGGACGTGCTCGCCCAGATTTCCAGCGTGGCGCTCGACACCTCGGTCGTGGAGAACGCTGTTGCAGGGCCCGAACACGGAGCCGTCGTGCTGTTCAGCGGAGTCGTCCGTAATCACGATGGTGGACAATCGGTTTCGACGCTGGAATACCAAGCTCACCCCGATGCCGAACGCTTCTTGCACAAGTGTTGCGCCGAAGTCGCAGCCGAGTCGGGGCTCCCGGTCGCAGCGATTCACCGAGTCGGCAAGTTGACCGTCGGCGATATCGCACTCGTAGCGGCGGTCGCGTCGCCGCACCGCGCCGAGGCGTTCGCGACGTGCGCAACTCTCGTCGAACGCATCAAGTCCGAGGTTCCGATCTGGAAGCGCCAGAACTTCGCGACGGGGATGTCCGAGTGGGTAGGTCTATAGCGCCTGTGGGGTTCGCCTCAACTCGAATAACGATGTACAGGCAGCATCGCCGACTCGTCGGTGGGATCCCCCGGACGCCTGACGCAGTCGAGTAGCCGAATCTCTATCAGCTCTTCGTCGAGGTCGGTACCGATCGCCACGATTCGCGTCACCCGTTCCTCGCCGTCGTCCCAGGTGTCCGGCTCCAATCGGATGTGACGCCCAACGGTGTTCAACACGAATTTTGCCTCGTACCCGTCGATCCCGAAGTACACGAATCCTTTGATGCGATAGACATCTCCCGCCGGATTCTCGAGCATGTCCACGAGCCTCCGAGGATCCAGCGGCTCCACGGACTCGAAGCTGGACGTCGTGTAGCGGGAGTGCAGGTGTCGTGCGTGGTCGTCGTCCTCGTACAACAGCTCGTCCAACGACATCTGTCTGGCTTGGGTCGGATCGTCAGCACGTTCCGGTACCTCGAACAGAAGCTCTGCATCGACACGGCCGTGTGACGTGATCAGGATCGGAACCTCGTCCACGACTCCGCGCACCCTCGACTCGACGGCGCCGAGGTCGTCCGGATCGAGCCGATCCGATTTGTTGAGTACCAGCAGATCAGCGAGCCGAAGGTGACTGTCGATCTCCGGATGCGTCGACCGAATGGAATCGAATTCGACGGCGTCGACCAGACCGACCAAGCCACCGTAGGTGATCCTGGGATTGTCGCTTCCCAGGACCATACGAATCAGATTCCGCGGTTCGGCGAGTCCACTGGCTTCCACGACGATGACATCGAGCGGGGAAGAACTGCCTGCAAGCACGTCGAACATCGAGTCCATGTCGCTGACATCGACTGCACAGCACAGACATCCGTTGCCGAGCGACACCATCGAATCGACCTGCCCGGCTACCATCATCGAGTCGATGTTGATGGATCCGAAATCGTTGACCACAACTCCGATTCGGATTCCGCGATTGTTTCTGAGCAGATGATTGAGCAACGTGGTCTTGCCCGATCCGAGAAACCCAGAGACCAGTACGACAGGGATCTTCGATACTTCTCGCCCTCGTGCCACGCAGCGAGGGTACTAGGGACCCGAAACTACGGTGCCAGGAGCTGCTTCAACAGACCTTGCGCAAAGTTCGACACCGCATCGACGTTGTCCTCGGTCACCAGATTCGACAGCCCCTCGACTCCGGCGGACTCGATGTACGGCGAAATGCCGGACAGCAGCTGCGACAGAGAGGTTCCACCGGTCGGCGTGGACTCCGACGCCCCCGCTGCCGGTGTAGCCGGAACCGCGTCGGTTCTATCGACACTCGTGTCCGATCCGAGGAGATAGTCGATTACTCCGGTAGCGATGGCAATAGCGTGCTCGAGCTGCCCCTCAGAGCTTTCCAGTACCGCGGCGTCCTCCGGATTGGAGCCGTTGCCCATCTCGACGAACACCAGCGGCACGCTGGTGAGTGCAGGTCCGGCGACGTCGGAGCGTTCCTGCAGCCCGTCGACCACACCTGCATAGTTCGCCGGGGTGAATCCGCCGCGTTCGTAGGAGTTGCGCATCAGGTTCGACGCTGCCCTGCCGCCCTCCGACTGCGCCGCGTTCGCCGCGGCGTCGGGAATGGGAAGTGTCGGAACGATGAGGTGAAAACCATGCTTGTTTTCGTCGGCTCCCGTTGCGGTCGAGTCCGCGTGGATGCTGACCGCGACGTCGGCACCGGACTCGCTTGCGGCCCGCGCCCGGTCGTCGACGCATCCGCCCCATCCTGAGTCGTCGGCGCGAGAGGTGACGACGGTGGCACCGAGGCTTTCGAGACTGGACTTCACCAACTGCGACACGTTCCAGGTGATCGTGTGTTCCGGGACACCGCCGATCGTGGTCATACCCGTCGTCTGGCAGTCCTTGGTGCCGCCCCTGCCATCGTCGACCTGTTTGCCGAGATCCTGAGAATGACCCGTTCCTTGGTGTCCAGGATCGAGAAACACGGTCTTTCCCGACAACTCACTCCCCGAAGACTCCTCCGCGGCGGGCGCGGCGGACGCCACGGAGGCAGTCGTGACGGACAGAGCAAGGATGCCCGCGGACACAGCGCCGAGAACTACGGATTTGTTCATCTATGGATTCGGACTCACTCGACGCGAATCGGCCGAGCGGCCACTCCCCTTCCAGATCGGCTTCGGAGCAACGTGCCACCGAACGAGCACAGGGCTCACACAGGTAACAGCAGACACTTGCGTACCAAGTGAAGCAGACCGACTCCTGTCGGTCGAGAAGTTCGGCTATTGCAAGCAAATCGTGAGCCCGCCGTGACTCGACCGTTGCAGTGTCGCCTGCGAGTATTTTCGTCAGCGTTTGCTTTTGGTCTGTCGTTCCCGGTTCACGAGAAGTCGGCGCGCGGTAGAACAGGTTATGACGTTCGTGATTCTCCAGCCCTGCTGCAACGACGCGTCGTGCGCCGACGTCTGTCCCGTCGACTGCATCCACCCGACTCCGGACGAACCGGAGTTCATGCGGGCCGAAATGCTCCATATCGACCCCGACACATGCATCGACTGCGGGGCATGTGTGGACGAGTGCCCGGTCGATGCCATCCGTGCCGATCACGAGATCGACGCAGACCAAGACGTGTACCTCGAGATCAACGCAGACTACTTCCGCGCACACCCCATCCGCAGTACCGAATACACGAACCCGACACCGACATGGAAGAACACCGACTTCACCGGTCGTCGAATCGCTGTTGTGGGCTCCGGCCCTGCGGCGTTCTACGCCGCGATCGAACTCACCACCGTGCGAGGCATCGAGATCGACATCTACGACCGACTGTTGACGCCGTACGGCCTCGTCCGGGCAGGCGTCGCGCCGGACCATCCCGAAACGAAAGCCGTGACCGAGCTGTTCCGAGCGGTCGCGCGGACGAAGTCCGTGCACGTGCACCTCGGGGTCGAGATCGGCACCGACGTCACGCACGAGGATTTGATGGCTCACCACGACGCTGTCGTCTACGCAACGGGCGCCTCCGGTGAGCGAACCCTCGACATTCCGGGTGAGGAGCTACCGGGAAGTCACGCGGCCACCGAGTTCGTTGCCTGGTACAACGGCCACCCGGACTTCGCCGACAGGACTTTCGATTTCTCGTCGCGGCGCGCAGTGGTGATCGGCAACGGCAATGTCGCACTCGATCTTGCACGGATTCTCACCGCTGATCCAGAAGAGTTGGCACACACCGACATCGCGGACCATGCGCTCGACGCTCTGCGCCACAGCAATATTCGTGAGGTCTTGGTTCTCGGCAGGCGCGGGCCCGCGCAGGCGAAGTTCACCAATCCCGAACTGATCGCGTTGTCGAATTCCACTGCCGTCGACCTCGTGGCGCACCCCCTCGACGGCGACACGGCCGCCGCAATGGAATCGGAGGTGAATTCGTCGAACGCGGATCTCTCGGTCAAGCTTGCGCTGGTGCAGCGGCTCACGGACCGCTACAACGCGTCGGCGGAACCCGACCGGGAATCGGCGAAGAAGATAGTCCTCCGGTTCTGCACTTCTCCGGTCTCGATAGAAGGAACGACTTCTGTCAGTGGTATACGGCTCGTACACAATGTCCTCCGTGCCGGCGAAGATGGATCGTTCAGCGCCGAAGCGACCGGGGATGCGGAAACTGTCGATACGTCTCTCGTGCTTCGTTCCGTCGGCTATCGCGGACGCGCGATTACGGGTGTTCCGTTCGATGCCACGCGTGGTGTCGTACCCAACGCCGATGGCCGTGTGATCGACGAGTCCGGCCGCGTGGTTCCAGGCGTGTACGTCGCCGGGTGGATCAAGCGCGGACCGACCGGAGTGATCGGCACGAACAGGAAGTGCGCCCGAGAGACGGTGCACCGTCTGTTGGAAGACATCGCGTCCGGCAGCATTCGTCACACGCCGAGGGGACGAGAGGAGTTGGACGCGATGCTGTCCCAGAAAGCGCCCGATGCGCTCGATTTCACGGATTGGCTGGCAATCGACGCAGCCGAGATCGCTGCTGGCACGACGTCGTCTCGTCCGCGGATAAAGTTCGTCGACCAGGATGCGATGCGCTCAGTGGCACTTCGACACCGCAGCGAGCGTTACTGATCTGCACATTGTTCGGTGCCGCAATACCGTCCTTTCTTTCGGCTACAACTAAATGAATCGGTCGGACGGGCGAAATCGGCCACGCTCGAACCGGCTCACATGGATAATTCCAGGAAGCAGTCGTATAGTCGCGAAGAGTTCGATGCGGACAAACCCGAAATAATCATTGGAGAACTGCACAATGGCCAAGAAAGTCTACGTCCAACTCGTCGACGATATCGACGACAAGCCGATCGATTCGGGCGGCGAGCACATAACCTTTTCAGTCAATGGCACCAGCTATGAAATCGACCTCAGTGACAAGAACGCCAAGGAATTCCACCGCAAGCTGAACTACTACATCGAACATTCGGCACGTATCGGAGGCAAGCGAACCAAGAAGTCGGCAGGCGCCTCGGCCGCTGGATCCAAACGGGACGCGAACCAGACGAAGGCCATTCGAGAATGGGCGAAAGCGAACGGATACAACATTTCCGCGCGAGGCCGCATTCCAGCAGACGTGGAGCAGGCATTCGACGCCGCGCACTGAATCTGCTTCGGTGCACGATCGACCATAGAAAAAGGGAGCCACCATCCGGTGACTCCCTTTTTCTCTCGTTCTGTGGAGCTAAGGGGACTCGAACCCCTGACCCCCACACTGCCAGTGTGGTGCGCTACCAGCTGCGCCATAGCCCCGTACTTCACTTCCGCATTACCTTGCGGTTGCTCGAACGAAGTTACACCATCGCCGGTTGCAGCTACAAATCCCCTGGTCCAGCTCGGGCTTGTATTGGTTCGATCAGCCGATCGATTCGACCCACGAAGAGTCGCTGAGAGCGTCGACGATCTGTCCGTCGACGAGGACGCCGGGAGTCCCTGCAGCCCCGGCGGTCGCCAGCGCCGTGCGCGCTGTCTCGGCATCGGCTGCTGCGGCGTCGGCTTGCTCACCCGAGGTGATGCATTCGGTCACGGAGTCGTCGGCACCGCTTCGTTCGGCCATGTCCGCAAGATCCGAGTCCGTGTGGTCGGCGTCGCCGTTTTCCTCCGGTTGAAATTCGACCGAGAACAAGGTCGCGTGGAATGCCGAATAGACGATGGCATCCCCGGACTCTGCGACGCACTGCGATGCTGCCACCGCCCTGCTCGAGTAGTTCCCACTGGCGGAAGCTTGGTTCAGCTGAGGCAAAACGACCATGTGGTAGCGAACGGTGACCGCTCCCTCGTCGATCTTCTGGGCGAGTTCTTGGCCGTGTTTCACCTCGAGCTCACCACAGAACGGACACATGGGGTCTTCGAATATGTCGATCGTATTGGGCGCGCCCTGGACACCGAGCTGCACAACGCCGTCGTCGAGCACAGACAAACCTACGGCAGGATTGTTGACGGAGCCATATCCGTCGTTGCGAGGTTCGTTTCCACCTCGCTGCCACAGGATGGCGACAACCACGACGACTACCACCACGACAAGGGCGATTCCCGCGAGTACGTAGGTGAATGTGTTCGACGTCGGCCGGGGTGTGTACTTCGCGCCGGAGGTTCTGTTTTGGCTCACACTGCTCATGATACGAAAGGAAGATTTTCGGCCGTCTCACTATTGCGGTTCGTGCTCGTGTTTCCTGTCCGTCGTGTCGGGGACGACAATCCACCACGCCGCGGCCAGCAGCAGAATCAATCCCGACGTCACGAATGCGGTGCCGTACGAATAGGCCTCGACGATCGCGCCCGCTATGACCGGACCGAGTATCGCGCCGACGTCGGCGGACATCTGGAACGTGGAGAGCACCGGGCCGCCGCGCGCCTTCGACCCGATGACGTCGGCGATCGATGCTTGCTGCGCGGGAGTCATCAGTCCCGATCCGACCCCTGCCAGAAACGAGAAGATCATGAACAACACGACGTCCTCGGTCAAGCCGATGGCGGCGGTGAAGATACCGGAGACGACGAGTCCGGAGACAACGAACGGTTTTCTGCCTCGCGTATCGGACAAGCGTCCCGACGTCGTCAGAACAAGCGCATTTCCGACGGCGAAGACCGCCAACGACACTGCTGCCACCGCCGCCGATCGCTCCAGCATGGCAATAACGAAGAGTGGGATCAACGCGACGCGAACGCCGAACACCACCCATCCCGTCGCAAGGTTCGACGCGAGTGCCGCCCGGTATGCCGGCACGCGCAGAGCCGACCGCAGGGTCAACACGGGAATCGACGAATCCTTGCTCGTCTCGAGTTCCTTCATGTCGCCGAGGCTGAAGAACACGACGGCGGCGGCGATGACGAGAGCCACCGCATAGATGATGAAGGGCGCACGAAGCCCCAGGCCGACCACCGCTCCCCCGAGGAGAGGTCCGCCGATCGACCCCAGGAGAAAGCTCGTCGCGTACAGGCCCGATACGCGGCCTCGACTGTGGTTCGGACTCATCCGAATCAGAAGGCCCAACGCCGATACCGAGAACATGGTCGAGCCGATGCCGCCGAGACCTCGGAATACCAGCAGTTGCCAATACGTTTGGGCGAACGCACAGGCTCCGGTCGACAACGCGACGATCAGCAACCCCGACAGGTACACCGGTCGCTCGCCCAGTTTCTGCACGAGGGATCCACTGGCGGGGGCGAACAACAACCGCATCATTGCGAATGTGCTGATCACCGCAGATGCCGCGAAGACTCCTACTCCGAACTCGGTCGCGAATTGAGGCAACACAGGCGAGACGATGCCGAAGCCGAGAGCAATGACGAAACTGGCCGAGATCAGTACCCAGATCTCCGAGGGCAATGCGGGGGTGTTCCGAGCGGACGAGGGGGCTTTCGTCACGATTCCTTCAGTGCCTGAGACACCAATTCTCGGGCAGCGGCCTGCACCTTCGCCAGATGCTCCTCCCCGAGGAAGGACTCGGCGTAGATCTTGTACACGTCTTCCGTGCCGGAGGGACGAGCCGCAAACCACGCATTCTCCGTGGTGACCTTGAGACCACCTATCGCTGCACCGTTGCCCGGAGCGGAAGTCAATGTCGCGGTGATCTTTTCGCCGGCGAGATCGGTGGCGTCGACCTGTTCGGGTGAGAGCTTCGCGAGAATCGCTTTCTGTTCCCGCGAGGCTGGTGCATCTACGCGCGCATACGCCGGACTGCCGAACTCGGCGGCGAACTCTCCGTAGCGCTGCGACGGCGTCTTGCCCGTCACTGCGGTGATCTCGGAGGCCAAGAGCGCCATGATGATCCCGTCCTTGTCCGTCGTCCAGACACGACCGTCGGTGCGCAGGAACGACGCTCCCGCGCTCTCCTCACCCCCGAAGCCGAGGTCGCCGTCGAGCAAGCCTGGTACGAACCATTTGAATCCGACCGGAACTTCCAGGAGTCGACGGCCGAGTCCGGCGACGACCCTGTCGATCATCGAGGAGGACACCAGTGTCTTGCCGACCTTGGTCGTCGGTGACCAACCTGATCGGTGGGTGAACAGGTAGTCGATCGCGACGGCCAAGAAGTGGTTCGGGTTCATCAGTCCACCATCGGGCGTGACGATGCCGTGGCGATCGGAGTCGGCATCGTTTCCGGTTGCGATGTCGTACGAATTGCGAGCCTCGATGAGTGAAGCCATCGCATTGGGTGAGGAGCAGTCCATCCGAATCTTGCCGTCGGTGTCGAGCGTCATGAATCGGAAGGTGGCATCGACGAGCGGGTTGACGACGGTCAGATCCAGGTTGTGCCGTTCGGCGATCGCGTCCCAATAGTCGACGCTTGCGCCGCCGAGTGGATCGGCGCCGATGCGCACGCCCGCAGCGCGGATTGCATCGAGATCGACGACGTTGGGAAGATCGTCCACATACGTACCGAGGTAGTCGTACTTGTCCACGGTGGTCGCGAGCGCTCGAGCCAGCGACACGCGCTTCACCTCGGACAGACCGTTGCGGAGTAGCTCGTTCGCGCGCGCAGCGATGACGGACGTCGCGTCGCTGTCCGCGGGCCCGCCGTGCGGCGGGTTGTACTTGAATCCACCGTCACGCGGCGGATTGTGCGACGGAGTGACCACGATTCCGTCCGCGCGTGCCGCGTTGCCGGACGAGTTGTAGCGCAGAATGGCATGGCTCACTGCAGGAGTCGGTGTGTACCGGCCCCCGGAATCGACGAGCACGGTCACTCCGTGGGCAGCCAGTACTTCCAAGGCTGTGGTCCACGCTGGCTCGGACAACGCGTGAGTGTCGCGGCCGATGAACAACGGACCGGTGATCCCCTGCTCGGCGCGGTACTCGACGATCGCCTGGGTTGTCGCGAGAATGTGCCCCTCGTTGAAGGCGGAGTCCTCGCTGGAACCGCGGTGACCCGAGGTACCGAAGACCACTTGCTGGCTCGGATCGGACACGTCGGGAGTACGCGAATAGTAGGCCGTGACCAACTGCGCGACATCGACGAGATCCTCCGGCAATGCAACCGTTCCAGCTCTATCGTGCGCCACGATGCGCCTCCTTCTCCTTGCCCGATACCGCCGCGTTCAAGCGTAGTTGGCTCGGCGCCGGACCGTGAGCGCACCCGGGCTCCAACCGACATTCCGGGGCATGGAAAAGAGGGGGCATGAAAAAGCCGGGGGCATGAAAAAGCCGGGCCGACACATTCTCTGTGCCGACCCGGCTTTTCGTGGAGCTGCCGGGAATCGAACCCGGGTCCTCTGCTGAATCGCCAGGGCTTCTCCGTGTGCAGTCTGCTATGCCTCTACTTGGATCTCCTGATCTCGCAAACAAGCCAGGATGACGATCCCAGCCACTGTTTGATGTTCCTCATCACTCCGTGGCCGAGTGAATCGGTAAGCCCTCTAGCTGATGCCAGTACCCGGACCGAGGGCGAGCCCGGACTGACAGACACGCAGTCGCTACTTAGGCAGCGAGTGCGTAGTCGCGCTGATTGGAATCGGCGCTTATATGTTTGCGATGACGCTTACGGTGGTCTCTCGCCTGCACCGACACGCTTCCCCTGACTCAACATACAAAGTCGAAACCGTTCAGCCCCGTATGTTCCCCAGCACTTTGCCGGGGCTTGTCAGTGTAACGCGTCCGCCGCGCAGAATCATCCCGTTATTCGGTGCGTGTTCTATGCACGGTCGACTTCGGCTACGACGCCCTGCAGGAGGCGGCCGGCCGCCACTTTTCGCGCAGGCAGCGATCCATACCAGAACGCTCGACCGGCCAGCCCGCGTGGAAAGAAGTCGATTCGCTGTTCGAGGCGCGTTCCACCGCCTGCCGAGCCGACGGTGTACTGCAACCACGCGTTGCCGGGCAACGCAGCGGTCGACCGCAACCTCACCACACTCGAATAGTCCGGCTCCGCATCACCTGTGGCCGAGGCTTCGGTGTTCTCGATTCGCCAGTTCTTGGAGTCGCGGGCTTCGACGGCACTGCGCAGCCGTCGTGAAATCTCTTCGGGTCCACTACCGAGATAGACACTGCGCACGTCGGTGTAGACGACCTCGCCGGCCCAGTCCGGATCCGAGGGCAGTGGATCGGACGGAGCGGTCGCGGTCTGGGACCAGTTCGATTCGGGTTCACCCTCGTCGATGGATCGCAGGGCCAGTCGAACCGAGTCGCGATACGGAGTCAGTCCCCCATCCGGGCGATCCACGATCGAGTCGATGTCGGTCTCGTGCGCCACCGCGTCGTATTGCAGTGACTCGATGAGCGGCATCGCGAGCCCACGAGGAATCGGCGTCACCAACCCGATCCAGTGGCCCGCCAGGCGTGGGGTAAGTACCGGTAGGACGACCATCCGACGCTTACGCAACCCCGCGACGTCGGCATAGGTGTTCATCATCTCGCCGTACTCCATCACGTCCGGACCGCCGACGTCGTATGTCCGGCTCTCTGGAAGGTCGGCCTCGGCGGCACCGATCAGATAGTGAAGGATGTCGCGCACAGCGATCGGCTGAATCTTGTTGTGCACCCAGCGTGGAGTCGTCATGACCGGAAGCCGGTTGGTCAGGTGGCGGATCATCTCGAACGACGCTGAGCCTGCGCCGATGACGACGCCTGCCTGCAGCACCAACGTCGGCACATCGGAGTCGATCAGAATGCGCCCCACCTCCGCCCTCGACTCGAGGTGCTCGGACAGCTCGCCGGATTCGGGGTGTAGGCCACCGAGATACACGATCCGTGACACTCCCACCTCGGCAGCAACCGCTGCGACGTTCTGGGCGCTCTCCCGCTCCGTCTTCGCGAAATCGTCGTGCCCGTCCGAACCCATCGAATGCACGAGGTAGTAGACGACGTCGACGTCGGCGAACGCCCTTTTCAACGAATCACGATCTCCGAGATCCCCGCGCGCGACCTCGACGTCGGTCGCCCAAGGAACGCCGTCCAGCTTGTCGGGATTACGTGCGAGCACTCGCACCGTGTACCCGGCGTCCAGCAGCCTCGGAGCCAGACGGCCACCGAGATAGCCAGTAGCTCCGGTGACGAGCACACGACGAGGGGCGTCAGCATTGCTGTTGGCGGTCATCCTGTATCGATACCCCACCGTGGCCGATTCAATCCAGCGGTACGTCTCACGCCAGCGCGATCAGACCTACCGCCCCGAGGGCCAGGACCATACCTGCTTGCTGGAGGCGGGACACACGTTCCCCCAGCATGACCATCGCCAACATCACGGTCGCAGCAGGATACAAGGACGCGATCACGCTGACCAAGGACAGTAGACCGCCCTGATAGGCGTACAACAAGGCTGCGTTTGCGACCACGTCGAGCGTTCCGACGAATGCGCACAGCTTCAGTACGCTGCCGTGCGGTGCCGAGAAGTGCCCGGACGCGAGCGCGACGCACCACACCACCGCCGTCGCGGACGCCCGTGAGGCGGCGAGTGGCCACAGCCCCGATCCGTCGCCGATCTGATGCAGGCAGATGAAAGCCACCGCGAATGTGACACCGGATCCGACGGTCAACCACGCCACGGTCCTGGTGAACTTCAACTCGCGGCCGCCTGCGACCTCACCGGCAGCCTTGTCGGGCGACTCCTTGCTGACCAGCACAACGGCAATCAACGCCAATGCGATTCCTGCGAACGCAAGTACGCCGGGGCGCTCGCCGAGGGCGAACCCTGCAACGACAGGGATACCTGCCACCAGCACTGCCGTCAACGGGGATACGACAGACATCGGACCCGAGGCCAGCGCCACGTAGAACCACCACACCGCGACACCACCCGCGACACCGGATGCGAGTCCCCACAGAATGGGCTCGAGCGATATCGACCCACTGACGAACGGCGCGATCAGCAGCACCAGCAGAAGCGAGAAAGGATAAGAGACGATGACGACCCTGAGGGCGGCTACTCGGCGAGAGGCGACACCTCCGACGAAATCACTGACGCCGTAGCCGAACGCGGCGACGAGCGCCAGCACGATTGCGGTCAGCGCATGCCCTTGATACGACGCCCGAGCTCGCGTGTCACCTCGCGCTCGGCTGTGCGACGAGCGAGGTCCTGCCGCTTGTCGTAGTCTTGCTTTCCCTTGGCGAGCGCAAGCTCGACCTTGACCTTGCCGTCGGAGAAGTACATCGACAACGGCACGAGAGTCAGCGATCCTTCTTTCGTCTTGCCGACCAGACGCTCGATCTCACGCTTGTGCAGCAACAGCTTTCGAGTACGACGCGGTGCGTGGTTGGTCCAGCTCCCCTGCGTGTACTCGGGGATGTGCAGACCACGAAGCCAGATCTCGCCGTCGTCGACCGTGGCGAACGAGTCGGCGAGCGAGGCTTGGCCATCGCGGAGACTCTTCACTTCGGTTCCGACGAGTGCGATACCTGCCTCGTAGACATCCAGAATCGAGTAGTGGTGCCGCGCTTTGCGGTTGGTCGCGATGGCCTTGCGGCCCTTTTCTCTCACTTCAGGGCCCTTTCTCGAGCGCCGTTACTTCGCGTGCGCGCCCATCGCGCAACCGCTCCAGCATAGAACTGCCGCGCAATCGAATTTCTTCCCCGGCGACAAACCGCCTGCACCATCTATTCGCGGACGTAGAGCCGCAGCGTGATGTACGCGGTGACCGCCGCCATCCCGATGCCGACGAGTGCGAGGAACGGCGAGACGAGCAACACGTCACTGTTGGATATACGCGCCAGAATGTTCGCGTCGTACACCTCCGAGAGCACATCGTCGATGAACAGGTTCTTCGCTGTGAACAATCCGGCGATGGCGAGTGCTGAGCCGATGAGTGCAGCGACCACGGCTTCGAGCAAGAACGGCAACTGCGTGTACCACCGAGTTGCGCCGACCAGTCGCATGATCCCGACCTCGGTACGCCTGGTGAACGCCGCGATCTGCACCATGTTGGCGATCAGCAGTACAGCCGCGATCGCCTGCACTATTGCTATGGCGAAGGCGGCGTTGCGAACACCGTTGAGAACGCTGAACAAGCGCTCGACGAGATCTCGTTGGTTCAGGACGCTCTGTACACCCGGTTGACCAGCGAAGTTGTCGTTGATGACACCGAACCGCTCGGGGTCACTCAGTTTCACCTTGAACGATGCCGGGAAGCTGTCCGGGCTGACGAGTTCGGCAAGCTCGGGTTGATCCTTGAATACTCGTTCGGTTGCGTCTTTCACCGCGTCGTCACGGTTCAAGTACTCGACGGACACGACCGCCGGCGTCTGGTCGAGTTCGCGACGCAGGGTCGCGCACGTCTCCGCGGCGCAGTCGGGGTCGGTCGCCGAGACGTCGTCGGTGAGGAAGATCTGCACCTCGACCCGGTCGAGGAAGATCTGCTGTGTCTTGCCCGCCATCTGGACGACCAGCAGCCCGCCACCGAACAGACCGAGCGATATCGCGGTCGTCAGGATCATGGCGATGGTCATGGTGATGTTGCGGCGTAGTCCGGTCAGAACTTCGCTGAAGATGAAACTTGCGCGCATCGGTTGATCCGGGCCCTTCGGTGTCTACGGTCTTGGAAAGTCTGATCGTTCGGCAATCGGCACAGAGTGCACGGGCTTCTACCTGCCGACGCCGTAGACCCCACGGGCTTCGTCGCGCACCACGCGCCCGTTGTCGAGTTCGATGACCCGGCGACGCATCGAGTCGACGATGTGGTTGTCGTGCGTTGCCATCAGAACCGTCGTTCCGGTCCGGTTGATGCGTTCGAGCAACATCATGATGTCCTGGCTCGTATCCGGGTCTAGGTTTCCGGTCGGCTCGTCCGCAAGCAACACAAGAGGCCTGTTGACGAACGCCCGGGCGATCGCGACCCGCTGCTGCTCACCCCCGGAAAGCTCGGTCGGGAGGCGATCCGACTTTCCGCCGAGCCCGACCAGATCCAGCACCTCGGGCACCGTTCGTTTGATCATCGAGCGAGGCTTTCCGATCACCTCGAGAGCAAACGCGACATTCTCGACCACGGTCTTCTGCTGCAGCAATCGGAAGTCCTGGAACACACACCCCATGGACTGCCGCAGCTTGGGTACACGCCGCGACGAAAGGCGGTTCACGTGAAAGTCAGCGACATGAATGTCACCCGAGGTCGGTGTTTCCTCCTTGAGGAGAAGTCGCATGAAGGTCGACTTCCCCGAACCCGACGGGCCGATGAGGAAGACGAAGTCCCCTTTTTCCACCGAGACCGTCACGTCGTCCAGAGCTGGTCTGGTCGACGTCTTGTAGGACTTGGAGAGATTCGAGGTGCTGATCACGGGTCGCCAGTGTAGCCCCTACCTGTCGGTAACCGACCGGGGCAACATGTGTGTTGCCTGTGTAAACCTACGGGTTTGCGGTTGCACTCGGTGCTGACGGCAACAACGACCGAAGCTCCGGCGGCACGGTCAGACCGGGTAGGTATGTCGGATCCTGCGTACCGGCCTCGCCCGTCGTCGACTCACCGGAGAATCCGGGCTCCCCCGAGGTTGCCCCGGTGTTCGACGGGTCCTCGGTGACAGAGGGATCGACGGTCGAGCTCGGTGGAGTCGTCGTCGAGGGTTCGGTGTATTCGGACTGATAGTTGGGCTGAACTCCGCTGTACTGGCTCGTGTCGATCGGTTGAGGACCGACCTGTTCCGAAGCAGGTTCGGGTCGGACCTGGCCGTACAGAAGAGCAGTGAGGACGAAGCAGACACCGAGCGCCACCGTCGACGTTCGGACTCGCCCGTAGATCCTGGGTGGAATCTTCCAGCTGCGCGACGGCCGATCAGTGCCGTCTGTACCGCCGCCGTGTTCGGTCATCGCTCGGCCTCCCGGTCGGACGACGCGCTTTCCGGAGCGACACCTGCTGTGGACAGATCAGGGCTGACGCTGATTCCCTCGGGGCGCAGAGCCGCTGCGACACGAACACGCAGATCGCGGCCCACGTGAAATTGCTTGCCCGGCAGGGTCCGTGCCACGAGCCGCACATTCACCACGTCGACCTCGATGCTTTCGACGCCCATCACGGTCGGCTCGTCCAGCAGCAGTGGGCGAATCTGTGGATCCTCGAAAGCGTCGTGACCGACACTCCTGAGGATTTCGTTGACCCGGTTCAGGTCGGCACTGGATGGGATCGGAACATCGACCACAGCACGAGCCCAGTCCTTGGACAGGTTGATGACCTTGACGATCTGACCGTTGGGAACGGTGATCACTTCACCGTCGACGCTGCGTACTCGCGTTACCCGCAGCGTTACGTCCTCGACGGTACCCTCGGCGTCCTCGGCCGAACCGGTGACCGCGATCTGGACGACGTCACCGAAGCCGTACTGACGTTCGGTAATGATGAAGAAGCCGGCAAGGATGTCCTGCACGATGCGTTGCGCACCGAAGCCCAGCGCTGCGCCGAGTACCGCGGCCGGAGCAACCAGGCCGCTGGCGGCGAATCCGAAGCGGCGCAACACTTCGATCGTCACGAGTACGTACACCAACGTGACAGCGACCCAGGTGATCACCTGGGCGAGAGCATGACGATGTTTGGCGGCTTCGGTGCGCACCAGAGCGTCACTGTGCTGATAGTTCGAGTCGATCCGCGCGGTGATACGCGATCCGACATAACTGATGAAACGCGCCATGAGCATCCCACCGAGGATGTACAGCACGATTTCGAGCCCACTGCCGTACAGCCAACCCTTCAGGTCGTCCGGCAGGCCGAGAGACAGTGCTGTGACCATGTGTTCTACTCTTCCCCGCGCATACGCCAACGAATTCCCGCTTCGAGGAAACCATCGATGTCGCCGTCGAGCACCGAGGACGGATTGTTGACCTCGTATTCGGTGCGCAGATCCTTGACCATCTGGTACGGGTGCAGCACGTAGGAACGCATCTGGTTTCCCCAGGAACTGCCGCCGTCGCCTTTGAGGGCGTCCATCTCGGCGCGTTCTTCCTTGCGCTTCACCTCGAGCAGCTTGGCCTGCAGAACGCGCATGGCCGACACCTTGTTCTGCAGCTGCGACTTCTCGTTCTGGCAGGTGACGACGATGCCCGTCGGGATATGGGTCAGGCGAACCGCGGAGTCCGTCGTGTTGACGGACTGACCACCGGGGCCGCTGGATCGGTAGACGTCGACACGGATGTCACCCTCGGGAATGTCGATGTGATCGGTCGTTTCGACGACAGGAAGAACCTCGACCTCGGCGAACGACGTCTGGCGACGGCCCTGGTTGTCGAACGGGCTGATGCGCACGAGGCGATGGGTTCCCTGTTCGACGGACAAGGTTCCGTAGGTGTACGGCGCTTTGACAGCGAATGTCGCGCTCTTGATGCCTGCTTCCTCGGCGTAGGACGTGTCGTACACCTCGACGCTGTAGCCGTGTTTCTCCGCCCAGCGGATGTACATGCGCATCAACATTTCGGCCCAGTCCGCCGCGTCGATGCCGCCGGCGCCGGAACGGATGTTGACCAGCGCATCACGCTGGTCGTACTCACCGGACAGGAGCGTGCGCACCTCGGCCGCGGCAATGTCCTCGCGCAGCGACGCACGTTCGGCATCGGCGTCGGCGGTGGCCGATGTCTCGGCTTCGCCCTCTTCACCTTCGGCGAGTTCGTAAAGGACCGGAAGGTCGTCTAGACGAGAACGTAGTTCTTCCACCCGACGGAGCTCGGCCTGCGCATGAGAGAGCTGACTGGTCACTTGCTGGGCGTGTTCCTGGTCGTTCCACAGATCGGGGGACGCCGCCTGATGTTCGAGCTCGTCGATACGACGACGCAGTTCTTCGACATCGAGAACAGACTCGATGGTGGTGAGTGTGATGTCGAGTTCGTTCAGGTCTGCAGAGACGTCAGGATGCACGAGAGTCAAGGTTACCGGCAGTTGCACGGACGGCGGACCAGAGCGTCTCACCTCGCGCCGGGGTGAGAGCGCCGTCATCACCCTGTCCTACTCTTGAGCTGTGACTTTCTCCGCCGACGACCTGCAACTCGCCCTGTCCATCGCCGACCAGGCCGACGACATCACCCGGGATCGCTTCCTCGCACTGGACTTGAAGGTCGCGGACAAGCCGGACCTCAGCCCAGTCAGCGACGCGGATCTCGCCGTCGAAGAGAAGGTCCGGTCGATTCTGGCCGCGCAGCGCCCCGGGGACGCCGTTCTGGGCGAGGAATTCGGCGGAGACGCAGTCTTCGAAGGCCGTCAGTGGGTGGTCGATCCGATCGACGGAACCAAGAATTTCGTCCGCGGAGTTCCGGTCTGGGCAACCTTGATCGCGCTTCTCGAGGACGGCGTCCCTGTGGTCGGCGTTATCAGCGCGCCGGCACTGAACCGTAGATGGTGGGCAGCGCAGGGCGACGGCGCCTGGACGTCGTACGACGGTGGCGAGTCTCGTTCGATCGCGGTGTCCTCCGTGAGCGAGCTCTCGTCTGCGAGCCTGAGTTTCGCGAGCCTGTCCGGATGGCGGGATCGAAACATCCGCGACCGATTCATCGATCTGACCGATGCCGTCTGGCGAGTGCGCGGGTACGGCGACTTCTTCTCGTACTGCCTGCTCGCCGAGGGCACCCTCGACATCGCGACCGAACCCGAGGTCTCACTGTGGGACCTTGCTCCGCTCGACATTCTCGTCCGAGAGGCGGGTGGCCGATTCACCTCGCTCGACGGGGATTCGGGCCCCCACGGTGGGAGTGCGGTCGCCACGAACGGCTTCTTGCAGGACGAGGTCCTGGGCCGCCTGCAACCAGTGTAACCGCAACGTCCTAGGCGAACGCCGCGAACACCAATGCCAGCGCCGGAGTGATTCCCTGCACGACGGCAGGGCGGAAATACTTCCTGCCTCCTGTCGCGAGAACGAACGCTGCCCCGACGATGCTGAGACACGCGAAGACGACGATCGCATCGCCGGCGTCGCCGCCGATGATCAGTCCGACAATGATGCCGACGGCAAGAAACAGGTTGTAGAAACCCTGGTTGAACGCCATCGGCCGGACTACGTCGGCGTCGGCCTGGCTGGCGACACCGAAGCGCTTCCACACCGAGGGCTTGCTCCACGCCACGCTTTCGAACACGAAGATGACGACATGGAGGATCGCTGCCGCGGCAGCGAAGATCTGGGCTAATACAGGCACGGAGTCAGATGCTGCCACACCTGTCGCGATTTCTGCGGCGACTGTGCGAGGCCCGCCGTACGACGGACTTCTTACTGGGGAGTAGACAGCTAACTTACTCAAGAGTAAGATAGTTGAAGTCCGAGCCCGACACCGAGAAACAGCTGGTGATCATGAGCAAGCAAGACAGTGTGATCGAGACGAAGCGCAGAGCGCCTCGCGACACATCCGCAGTAGGCCTCAATCCGTTCAAGCGTGATGCCATCGGCACCGCTATGCGCGTGCTCACGGCCATCACCGGATCCGAACTCGCGGAGAAGTACAACCTCCGTCAGACAATCGACCGAGTGACGTACGAGAGCACCAAAACCGGTTTCAAGACCTTGGGTGCTGCGAATCGCACATTCGCCAAGGCAACCGGAGGCGGCAAGCCGAAGCGTCTGGAAGATGCGGCCGTCAAAAACCTCGACTACTTCGATCTGACGCCCGACGACGAACAGCGCATGATCGTGGAAACGGTCAAAGAGTTCGCCGAAGAAATTCTGCGGCCCGCAGCGTTCGACGCAGATGCGTCGGCATCGTCGCCAGAGGATCTGGTCCGTCGCTCGGCCGAGCTCGGCATCACGTTCATCAACGTTCCCGAAGAGCTCGACGGTGCGGCAAGCGAACGCGGCGCCGTCACCAATGCGCTCGTCGCCGAAGCCCTTGCCCATGGCGACATGGGTCTTGCGCTCCCGATTCTCGCGCCGAGCGGGGTCGCAGTAGCTCTCACCCAGTGGGGCACCGACGCTCAGCAGAAGACATACCTGCCGGCGTTCGTCGGAGAAAAAGTCCCCAACGCAGCAGTCGTCGTCAACGAGCCTCGTGCTCTGTTCGATCCGTTCGCTCTGAAGACGAAGGCGGTTCGGTCGCCGAGCGGCTTCAAGCTCAACGGCGTCAAGAGCGTCGTACCCGCCGCCGGCAGTTCCGAGCTGTTCATCGTGGCTGCCGAACTGGAAGGCCGCCCGGCGTTCTTCATCGTCGAGTCCGACACCAAGGGCCTCGTCGTCGAAGCCGATCCCAGCATGGGACTTCGCGCCGCAGGCCTCGGTCGTCTCGTGCTCACCGATGTCGCGGTTCCCGAGTCCGCGCTTCTCGGCGACGGTGACGCAGACCAGCGCGCCCTCGATTACGCCGACGCCATCAGCCTCGCACGTCTCGGCTGGTCGGCTCTCGCGGTCGGTACCGGTCAAGCCGTCCTCGACTACGTCATTCCGTACGTCAACGAGCGTGAGGCGTTCGGAGAACCCATCAGCAACCGCCAGGCCGTCGCCTTCATGGTCGCGAACATCGCGATCGAACTGGACGGTTTGCGGCTGGTCACTCTGCGCGGCGCGTCACGCGCCGAACAGGGTAAATCGTTCGCCCGCGAAGCCGCGCTCGCGCGACGCCTCGCGGCCGAGAAGGGCATGCAGATCGGTTCCGACGGCGTGCAGTTGCTCGGCGGACACGGATTCACCAAGGAACACCCCGTGGAACGCTGGTACCGCGACCTCCGCGCCGTCGGTGTCACCGAGGGCATCGTCCTCATCTGATTCGCCCCCATCTTCTCGAGAACCCCGCCAAGGAATCGATAAACCATGATCAATCTCGAACTACCCAAGAAGCTTCGGGCGCAAGCGAATCAGGCACACCAGGTCGCGGCCGAGATCTTTCGCCCCATCTCCCGCAAATACGACCTGGCTGAGCACGAATATCCAGTCGAGCTCGACACGATGGCCTCGATGGTCGAGGGCATGTCCGACGCCGGCACCGAAGTCGGTGGCGCAGCGGGCGGTCGTGAGAAGGACAGCGAGAACGCCAAGAAGCCCAGCAAGACGGCGAACGCGAACGGCGGCAACATGGCCGCTCTCGTCAATGTCATCGAGACGTGCTGGGGCGACGTCGGTCTGACGCTGTCGATCCCCTACCAGGGTCTCGGAAACTCGGCCATCGCTGCCGTCTCCACCGACGAACAGCTGGAGCGTTTCGGCAAGGTCTGGGCTTCCATGGCCATCACCGAGCCCAGTTTCGGATCCGACTCCGCGGCAGTCACCACAACCGCTGTTCTCGACGGCGACGAGTGGGTCCTCAACGGCGAAAAGATCTACGTCACTGCGGGCGAGCGATCGACACACATCGTCGTATGGGCGAGCGTCGACAAGTCCAAGGGCCGCGCCGCGATCAAATCTTTCGTCGTCCCACGTGACGCTCCAGGCCTCAGCGTCGCGCGTCTCGAGCACAAGCTCGGCATCAAGGCCTCGGACACGGCGGCATTGCTGCTCGAAGACTGCCGGATCCCGAAGGACAACCTCCTCGGCTCGGCCGAGGTGAACACCGAAAAGGGATTCGCGGGCGTCATGCAGACGTTCGACAATACGCGTCCGCTCGTCGCCGGCATGGCCATCGGCGTCGCACGTGCGGCACTCGAGGAGTTGCGTTCGATCCTCGTCGAGGCCGGGGTCGAAATCTCGTACACCACTCCCGCATACAACCAGCACGCAGCGGCAGCCGAGTTCCTTCGGCTCGAAGCGGACTGGGAAGCGGCGCACCTGCTCGCGCTGCGGGCAGCATGGATGGCAGACAACAAGGAGCCGAACTCGCTGCAGGCCTCGATGGCAAAGGCGAAGGCCGGCCGCTCCGCCACCGACATCACCCTCAAGGCCGTCGAACTCGCCGGAAGCTACGGCTACTCGGAGCGGTTGCTGCTCGAGAAGTGGAGCCGCGATTCGAAGATTCTCGACATCTTCGAGGGCACCCAGCAGATCCAGCAGCTGATCGTCGCTCGACGAGTGCTCGGAAAGACGTCCGCCGAGCTGAAGTAGATTTTTTGCCCATGCACGAAACTGCATGTACGAGACCCCGTAGCCGTCCCGGTTGCGGGGTTTCGTGCATGGGGCGAAAGAAGGTCCTCGGGCCCTGTCGAAAACATGCATTCCCATTCGTCGTCATCATGTAAGCCACACAGGACACGAGATACGGGAGACCATCATGAAGTACATGCTGCTGATCAATGCACCGGGCGCCGAGTTCGACAACGGCTGCTCCGTGGAGGACTGGGTCCAGTTCGGCAAGGAGATGCAGGACGCCGGAGTGTGGGTCACTGGGCATGCGCTGGCAGACCTCACGACAGCCACGACTGTCCAGGTCGATTCGGCAGGAGCCCGCAGCGTCACCGACGGTCCCTTCGCCGAGACCCGAGAGGTCCTGGGCGGCTTCGAGGTCATCGACGTGCCTGATCTCGACGCAGCCCTCGACTGGGCGGCTCGCTGCCCAGGCTCGCGCGGCGGCGGTTCCGTCGTGGTCCGGCCAATCGCCGAGTTCTGACGCTGTCGACGCCGATGAGCGACTACACGCGCGCATCCTTGGAATCGGTGTTTCGCGAGGAACATGGACGCCTGCTCGCGACGCTCGTCCGTCGGTACGGAGACCTCGACCTTGCCGAGGAAGTCACGTCCGAGGCCCTCGAAGCCGCACTGCATCACTGGCCGATCGACGGCGTTCCGCGCAAGCCCGGTGCCTGGCTGCTCACCACAGCCAGGCGTCGGGCCGTGGACCGACTACGGCGTGATCAGTCCTACGCAGCCAAGCTGGCGATCCTGCACGTCGAGCGAGACAGTACAGCGCCGGTCTCACCAGCAGACGAGCCGTCACAGGACTTTCCGGACGAGAGACTCCAACTCTTCTTCACCTGCGCGCACCCTGCCCTGCAGTCCGACGATCGGTTGGCGATCACCCTCCGCTGCCTCGCGGGCCTCACCACGGCCGAGGTAGCCCGGGCGTTCGTGATTCCGCCGTCGACTGCCGCTCAACGAATTTCTCGGGCCAAGAAGAAGATCCGCGACGCCCGGATTCCCTTTCGAGTTCCCGACACCGGCGAACTCCCCCAGCGATTGCCCGGGGTGCTGCAGGTGGTCTACTCGATCTTCACCGAGGCGTACTCCGCGTCGTCCGGCGCGAATCTGATTCGCCTCGATCTCGCCGAAGAGGCGCTTCGCCTCGGCCGAATCCTTCGTGCACTGCTGCCGAACGAGCGGGAGGCGTCGGGGCTTCTCGCACTCATGTTGTCGACCCACGCGCGTCATGCCGCGCGTACCCGCGACGGGATGGTTCTGATGCTCGATGAACAGGATCGCGGACTGTGGGATCGGGACATGATCGCCGAGGGGTCCGCCCTTGTCGTCCACGCTCTCACCGGTGGCAACCCTGGCCCCTACGGTGTGCAAGCCGCGATCGCTTCCCTGCACGCCGAGGCCCCTACGGCCGCAGAGACGGATTGGCCGCAGATCGTCGAATTGTTCGGGGTACTCGCCACCATCGCACCGTCGCCGATCGTGTCGCTGAATCGCGCGGCCGCGGTGGCCATGCGTGACGGCCCACACGTCGGCCTCGAACTACTCGAATCGCTGCGGAGCGATCCACAGTTGCAGAGCTATCACCCGTTTCATGCGGCGCGGGCGGACCTGCTGTGTCGGTGCAACCGATTCGACGAGGCCGCCGGCGACTTCAGACGAGCACTCGCACTGGCCGGGTCCGAACCCGACCGCAGATACCTTCGACGGAGGCTGATGGAGGCCGAACGAAACGACGGATAGCCGCCGTACGACTGTTCACCTGTGAAGCCGCCCGACCGCGTCGACGGGGAACTAGGATCGCGTACGCAGGGCGCAGAGCACGCAGCTGTACCGAGGGATCTGTAGGGGGATGATCGTGTCGGTCAAGCAGAACGTGGCGCGCCACCACACGTTGTCGCACATCATCGGTGGGGTCGCTGCCGTCCGTGTGATGAACAGAGCGGGGCTGGTCCCGTTCCCGAGGCTCGATCATGGAATCGCCTCACTGCGCGCGGTAGCGAAGTACGGGCCGTTCGCGGGGCCGGTTCACGCGAACGCCAGAGCTGGAGTGACGTCACCGGCGATCGTCGACGAACTCGGGCCACTGTCCTACGTCGAGCTCGAGCAGTACTCGAACGCGGTGGTGCGAGGGTGGGCGAAGGACGGCATCGGCGCCGGATCGGTCATGGGAGTCATGGCCCGCAATCATCGTGGCCTGGTGCTGACAATGCTCGCTGCAGCCAAAGCCGGTGTCAGGCTCGTGATGATGAACACCGGCTTCGCTCCGCCACAACTGGCCGATGTGTCTGTTCGGGAGCAGATCGGGTCGTTCGTGTACGACGAGGAGTTCTCAGCGGTGGCTGCTGCGCTCGCACCCGAGGTCACGCGGTACCTGGCGTGGTCTCAGTCCCCCAACCCGGACGCTACCCCACTGGATGATGTTCGAGCAGCCAACTCCATGGACGCCGTCCCGGCTCCCGAGTCGCAGGGAGGCTTCGTCTTACTTACCAGCGGCACCACTGGAACACCGAAAGGCGCACCGCGCGAACATACCTCACCGCTCGCTTCGGCTCAGTTCCTCGACCGCGTCCCGCTGCGACGTGACCAGACGATGATCATGTCAGCGCCGATCTTTCACGGCACCGGTCTGTCCCAATTCGCGTTGGCGCTCGCTCTGCGCAATACGGTCGTGATGCATCGGAAGTTCGATCCTGCGAACACGATGCAGCTCGTAGCGCGGTACCGAGCCGATTCTCTCGTGCTGGTACCGACGATGCTGCAGCGAATAGTCGACTTGCCTGCCGACACACTGTCGTCCTACGACACATCCTCGCTTCGGATTCTCTTTGCATCCGGTTCGGCGATCTCGCCCGAGCTGTGCCGCCGAACAGCCGCAGCATTCGGGCCTGTCCTGCACAATCTCTACGGCTCCACCGAGGTTGCAGTCGCAACGGTAGCCACACCCGAGGACCTCGAACGCGCACCCGGAACTGCAGGCAGGCCACCTGTCACCTGCCGGGTCGAATTGTTCGACAGCGACGGCAATCCCGTCCGTGGAGCAGGTGCCGTAGGACGCATCTTCGTCGCGAGCGGCTTGAGCTTCTCCGGCTACACCGACGGCCGCGACAAGGAACGCATCGACGGGATGCTGTCGACGGGCGACGTGGGACATTTCGATGCCGATGGTTTGTTGTTCGTCGACGGCCGTGACGATGACATGATCGTATCCGGGGGCGAGAACGTCTATCCCTTGGAGGTCGAAAACCTGCTCGCCGAGCATCCCGACATCATCGAGGCAGCCGTGCTCGGCGACTCCGATCCGGAATTCGGACAAAGATTGAAGGCGTTCGTCGTGCCGACTGCGAGTTCGCCCCGTGATGCCGATGCAATCCGGTCCTACGTCAAGGAACATCTCGCCAGATACAAGGTGCCTCGGGACATCGTTTTCGTCGACGAACTTCCCCGCAACGCGACGGGAAAGATCCTGCGGCGCGTCCTCGGCGAACTCTAGTGGACCGCCGTTCACTCACCGGGACGACCTGGTAGAGAATGAGGTACACGGTCAACGCGGAGGAGAGCAGCAGAATGTCCGATTGGGCGAAGAAGATCAAGGACGAAGCCAGAGGTTTGATCGCGGAGGCCGAGCAGGAGCTGACCGTCCTCGAAGGTGGCGACACCGTCGACCTGACAGCCGACGTGCCCGAGGACGATGACACCCCCGATACAACTGCAAGCGACACCTAGACGCTTTTTGGGAGCCGATCATCGAGTCATTCGCGCGAGGGCGCGCGGGTGACTCGATGATCTTCTGGATCGCGGAGCGGCTTCAGGGCTTCAGGTACGCACATGCGAACGTGTTCGACTACCAAAAGAGTTCGAGGTCGGTACTCGAAAGAGTACCGACCTCGAACTAGTGGTAGCGGGGACAGGATTTGAACCTGCGACCTCTGGGTTATGAGCCCAGCGAGCTACCGAGCTGCTCCACCCCGCGCTGCAAGACACGAAGTTACCCGACGGCAACGACCGATTGCAAATCGCATGTACAGCGAGCGAACATGCCGCTGGGCGCGCGCCGAGGCGGGCGGGATACCGGTCGACCGCCCTCGATTTCAGTGCCCCGCATCACAATTTCCAGGTGATACATCCCACATAACGGACCTGTAACGAACCGGATACGAATACACACCGAGGTCCGCCGACCAGGTGAAATGCCGTCTTCAGTCTCACCATGTGGATTGCTTCTTTCCCAAATCTTAGTGTGACGCCACCGAATTCCTCGACTACCTTCACGGTCGGCCCTAAAACACAGGGTCAGTACCACCCCCGCCGCTGCATTGCTCTGCCCCGCGGGAGTGGATCCCCGAAACGCACGGGGGCAGAGCCGCAACACGTACGACGCCGCACCTCCTCGGGACGGCCTCTCGAACAGGTGCACAGGACGCACACTCGCAGTCGAGTGTCCTACGGCTGGTTGCGACGGCAAGCGCGGAGAGGATTTACCCCGTATGACCACAGAAACACATTTCGCCAAGCGTGCACTCGGATGGGCCGTCGTCACCGGCGCCGTCGTAGCGATCCCCCTCGGCCTGTCCGTGGGTACCGCCAGCGCAGCCGAGCACAACTGGGACGGTGTCGCACAGTGCGAGAGCGGCGGCAACTGGAACATCAACACCGGCAACGGCTACTACGGCGGCCTGCAGTTCTCACAGAGCACCTGGACCGCGAACGGTGGCAGCGGATCGCCGCACAACGCCTCCAAGGCCGAGCAGATCCGCGTCGCAGAGAACACCCTGCAGAGCCAGGGCCCCGGCGCATGGCCCACTTGTGGCAAGAACCTGACCACCGGAACCTCGGCTTCCGAGCCCGAAGAAGCTCCTGCAGCTCCCGTCCAGCAGGCACCGGCAGCACCGGCCGCCCCCGTCGCTCCCGAGTACCAGGCGCCGGCCCAGCAGGCAGCCGAGCAGGCAACCACAGCAGCGCAGCAGGGCTTCGACGCCGCCTCCGCGCTCGCTGCTCAGTACGGCCTGAGCGCTCAGTTCGAGCAGCTCGTCAGCGCGAACGCACCTGTTCTCGCGTCGATCGGCCGCTAGCTCGAGGTCTTTTGGACTGACCGCCACATAGACGAAGCGCCCGCCGTCACTTCAGTGAAGTGACGGCGGGCGCTTTGCCGTACCGGGTCGAATATCAGTTGGCGTTGTACGCGTTGATAGCTTCCTGCAGCGCATCGAACGCGTCGCCCAGCCTGCCGAGATCGCCGCTTTGCTGCGCCGACCTGACTTCGGCGAGAGCCGAGTTGAGCCGCTGCACCTCTGCTGCCGTCGGTTGACCCTGCTGAGCCGGTGCAGGTGCAGCAGGCGCCGCTTCCGTACCGCCCTGAGTCCCGCTCGCCGGAGGTGTCGTCTCCGTTGTCGGTTGCGGATCGGCAGCTTCCCCGCCGGGAGCGGTAGCAGCAGTACCCGTTCCCGAGCCGAAGACCTGATCGAGCGCCTCCGACAACCTGGCTGCGTAACCGACGCGAACTCCGCCTTCGGAGCCGGGTTCGCGATAGCTGACGAGCACCTTCGTCAACTGCGGGAAGGTGGACGTCGAAGCATTCTTCCGTGAGGTGTACAACGGCTCGACGTACAGAATTCCGCCGTCGGCAATGGGCAACGTCAATAGATTGCCGTACTGCAGCTCGTTCGATTGCTCGAGCAGGGTTCTGTCCGACGCCACACGCGCATCCGAGGTCATCGAGTTCTGCGCCTGCTGCGGACCCTGAGTCTGAGTTTGGGTCGGAAGCTGCAGAATCGTGAACTTCCCGTAGTCCTCCGGATCGGATCGGACCGAGATGTACGACGCCAACAACTCTCGGTTGAACCCGACCATGGCACTCGTCAGACGGAACGACGGCTCACCGGTGTCAGGGTCGCCGATCAGCACGTAGTACGGAGGTTGGTTGAATTCACTGCCCGCGCCGCTGTTGCTCGTCGGGTCGCTCGGAACGGACCAGAACGCGTTGTTGGTGAAGAACTCGTTCGGGTTGTCCACGTGGTACTTCGCCAACATCTCGCGCTGGACCTTGAACAGATCCTCCGGGTATCGGAAGTGCGAACGAAGTTCGTCCGAGATGGCAGATTCGGGCTGAACCGAATCCGGGAACACGCCCATCCATGCCTTCAGGACCGGATCGTTGTCGTCGACCTGATAGAGCGTCACCGTGCCGTCGTACGCGTCGACCGTCGCCTTGACGGAGTTGCGGATGTAGGAGACCTCTTCTCGCGGAAGCGGTCTACCCGTCGTCGGCTCCACGCTGTCGACGGTGAGCCCGTCCAAGGACGCACGCTGAGCGTAGGGGTAGTTCTCCAATGTGGTGTATCCGTCGACGATCCATACGATCTTGCCGTCCACGACCGCCGGGTACGAGTCGGTGTCGGTGGTCAGCCACGGCGCAACCTTTTGCACTCGATCCCGTGGATCACGATTGAACAGAAGCTTGGAATCGTTGCCGATCGCGCTGGAGAACAGGATGTTGCGCTCACCGTACTTCGCGGCGAAGGCAAGTCGGTTGAACCAGTTGCCTACCGAGACACCACCTGCACCGGTGTAGGTGTAGTTCGAGTCGTCGGTGTCGTACTCGCGGTCGCCGGACTCGGCTGCTCCGACGATCGCGTAGTCAGGATCGGCCTGCGCGATGACCTCGCCGTAGTAGATGCGGGGTTGGTCGACCGGGATGACCTGTTCGGTCCCTTCCGACGCAATGTCGCTGACGGTGTAGATCGGGTAACCACTGTTGCTGTTGGCACCCTCGGACGTGGGATCCTGCACCGCAGCGTTCACACGGTTCGCAGGCGCTGCGACGAATCCGTTGCCGTGGGTGTACACCGTGTGGCGGTTGATCCAGTCCAGCTGGTTGCCCGTCAGACTTTCCGGGGACAGCTCACGCGCAGCGACGATGTAGTCCTGCAGCTGGCCATTGATCTCGTAGCGGTCGATATCGAGCGTCTCGGGAAAACCGAAGAAGTTCTTCAGCTGCTGCTGCTGAGTGAAGGTTCTCGACAGCACGTTCGGATCGAGCAAACGCGTGTTGGCGATGGTCGTGATATCCGCCTGGCTCTCGCGTGGATTCTGCGATCCCTCGCCGGAGTAGTCCTGGTACTCGACGACGTCGTCGCCGATCTTGTACGCATCCCTGGTCGCAGTGATGTTTCGCTCGATGTAGGCGCGCTCCTTCTCCGCAGCGTTCGGACGTACGGAGAACTGCTCCATCAGCAGTGGGAACACAGCGCCGACGAGAATCGAGGACAGCACGAGCAATGCTGTCGCGAGCGCGGGGACCCGTAGGTCACGCAGGAAGATCGCGGCGAAAAACGCTGCAGCACAGATCAATGCGATTGCCAGCAGAATCAATTTTGCAGGCAACACTGCGTTGATGTCGGTGAAGCCGGCACCGGAGAAAGTCGGTTCCTTTCGGGTGCTGGAGAGCAAGGAATACCGGTCGAGCCAGTAAGCGATGGCCTTGAAGAACACGAATGCACCGGCCAATACGGCCAGCTGGACTCGCGCGGCACGCGTCAGCGCACCCTCGCGGCCCGCAAGTCGAATTCCGCCGAAAACATACTGCGTCAACAGGTTCGCGAAGAACGCGATCAACGTTGCCACGAAAAGCCAGTTCAGCACGAACCGGTAGAACGGCAAGTCGAACGAGTAGAAACCGATGTCCAATCCGAATTGCGGATCCGTGACTCCGAAATCGTCACCGTGCAGAAACAGCTGAACCGTCACCCAGTTGGACTGCGCGATGAGACCGGAGATGAAACCGAAGGCCAACGGGATGCCGACTCCGAAGAGACGCAGCCGGCTCATGACCGTCGTGCGGTATCGCGCGATCGGATCGTTCGGCCCGGCAACGGGAACGAACACCGGACGGTTGCGGTAAGCAAGCAGCAGCGCCACGAAAACGACACCGCCCACGAGCACACCGGCGATCAGGAACAGCACGAGTCGCGTCAGCAGCGTGGTCGTGAACACCTGACGGAATCCGACCTCCCCGAACCACAGCCAGTTCGTGTAGGTGTCGATGAGGCGAGGACCGACAAGCAGCAATGCTGCGAGGACCAAGGCCAGAACTAGTAATATCCGGGCGCGCCGCGACAGCGACGGGAGACCGGTGGGGGCCCTCATGCCCACGTGCCACACTCCAACTTCGGGCGATACACCTAGGTATCGCTGATGGGGTCCCGCGGCGCACTGCGTGCGTCGCGTGTCCGATTTGAGGACCACTGTACGGAACGCATCCCCTACTCGCTCACACCCCTTCGGCGGCGCCTCGACGGTCCGACGCAGCTGCGGTCCGCGATACGCCGATGCACCAACGGGAAGATGCGGCAGCAATGGGATGATTCAGCGGTGAGCGATTTCAGCGACGACCTGTTCCGTGACGGTGTGGACCCCGACCCGAACACCGAGGCACTCTCCGATGCCCTGGCCCGATGCGCCCGGGAGGTGGTCGACTTCGTCGACAGCGAGGGATGGCACCAGCCTCCCCAACTGTTCGCGCTCGTACCGACCTCACTGTTGGCTGCCGCCGAACCAGGACTCCTCGACGAGCTCGCCGACGGTGATCTTCTGACTCCGATCCAGCAACACTCCCTCCCCGAGGACATCAGCGGAGGCTCACGCGCGCTCGACGAATTCCTCGCCACCACCACCTGGCCGGAAGGTGTCGTGGGGTGCGCAATCGTTCAGGAGATCGTCGTGTTGCCGCCCACTGCCGAATCGGCACTCGACGACGCCCTCGTCCCCCTCCTCGCCGACAGAGACGCAGCCGACGATGCGGCCCGGCATGCCGCGCACACCCACCCCGAACGCAAGGACGGTCGCCTCGTCGCCGCCGTGCTGAAAGACGGACCGTCGCTGACACTGCTTCAGATGCAACCGGACGAGGACGCGGACCCGTTCGCGCCCATCGAACTGTTGATCTACGAAAATCTGGCCCCGGGCATCGTCAGCGCTCTCCACGCCACCTTCGATCTGGTCGAGGACGACTGACCGACGTCGACTTGGTAGCTGACAAGAGGAGATCAGCAGCTCGGCACCTCTTCACCGACGCCGATTGCTTCGAGCGAATCGATGGCCCCGTCGAGCGAGTCGACCTTGACCAGGCGCAACCCATCGGGGGCGTTCTGCACCGCTTCGTCGCAATTGCTCGCGGGAACGAGAAAGGTCGTCGCGCCTGCCTCTCGTGCGGCGATGAGCTTGTATGGAATCCCGCCGATCGGACCCACCACGCCATTCGAGTCGATCGTGCCGGTACCGGCAACGAAGTCACCGTTGCTCAGCTCGCCCGGGCTGAGCTTGTCCACCACCGCCAAACTGAACATCAGTCCGGCAGAGGGACCACCGACGTCTGCGAGGTTGAACTTGACTGTGAACGGTACGTCGGGTTCCTCGGCAGGCGTCACTCCCAAATAGCCCCGCTGGGCATCGTCCGGCCGTGCGCCGAGGACGATCGACTCGGTTCGCGTGATGCCGTCCTTCTCCACCACGATGTCGATGGTGTCTCCTGGCGATCGGGCGCTTACCGACTCGCGCACGGCCGTGACCGAGTCCACCGGCTCGCCCGCCACCGACACCAACCGCTCGCCGTCGTTCAGCAGACCAGCAGCCGGTCCGTCGGGAGCAACGGCGCCGACTACGAGGACGATCGGCAGGCCGAGATGATGCAGCGCGGCGAGTTCCGCACTGTCCTCGGACTGCTCGAAGTCGGCCTGGTTGCCCTCTTGGACCTCTTCCTTCGTCTTGTCCGGCGGGTACACCTCTTCGCGAGGGACGAGGCCTTGTCGTCCGCTCGCCCAGAAGCCGAACGCTTCGAAGATGTTCAGCTGATCGCGAACCGCCACCGTGGTCATGTTCAGATGCCCTGTGGTCGGGTCGACATCGACTCCGTCGATCTGAACGACGGGCGCACCGTCTGCGTCGCCGAGCGTGTTGTAGGTCGGTCCTGGGCCCAAGGCCGCGAACGGAACAGTGATGACCGTTCCCACGACGCCGAGCACGACAACGGGCACCAAGGCGGCGACGAGAGTGGCAATCCTACGATTCACCCGACAAACATTAGAACCGCCGACTGTGACAACCATGTGAGACCCCTCCCGAACGGCGCGATCGCCGTTCGGTCTGTTCGCCGTCAGCGTGATCACCAGCGGTGCTGTTCGCGTCCAGGCCTTGTACCGTTGACCTATGAGCAATTTTGGTTTCGGAGGCTCCGACGAGGATCCCGACAAGAAGAAGGATCAAGGCGGCGACGGGTCGGGTGGTACTCCCGGCGGGTTCGGCTTCGGCGGCGAGGGATTCGACCCCGCGGCTCTGGGACAGATGCTCACCCAATTCGGACAGATGCTCAGCGGCATGGGCGCACCGGGCGCGAGCGGGGCGTCCTCGGGCCCGGTCAACTACGACCTCGCCAAGCAACTGGCACGCCAACAGATCGGGAACATCTCCCCTGTCGGCGCAGGCAAAGCCGATGCCGTCGCCGAGGCAGCGCATCTCGCGGAACTCTGGCTCGACGGGTCCACGACGCTGCCTGCCGGCGCGTCGAAGACTGCGGCGTGGAACCCAGGCGACTGGCTCGATAACACGATCGACACCTGGAAGCGCCTCTGCGACCCGGTCGCAGAGCAGATCTCCGGAATGTGGACCGCCGGACTGCCCCCGGAAGCCCAACAGATGGCCGGGCCGATGATGGGCATGCTCACACAGATGGGTGGCATGGCCTTCGGTTCCCAGCTCGGCCAGGCACTGGGTCAACTGTCCAAAGAGGTTCTCACCTCCACCGATATCGGTATTCCACTCGGTCCGAGCGGTGTCTCGGCGCTCTTGCCCGAGGCCATCGCCGCATTCACCGAGGGCCTCGAACAGCCCGAGCGCGAGGTGCTGGTGTTCCTTGCCGCCCGGGAGGCTGCTCACCAACGGCTGTACAGCCACGTTCCGTGGCTTCGTCAGCGCGTCTTGGCGACCGTCGAGGAGTACGCCCGAGGAATCCGCATGGACTTCTCGGCAATCGAGGAAGCGGCGTCCGGGCTCGACCCCGCCTCGCTGACCGATCCGTCGAAGATCGAGGAAATCCTCCAGCAAGGCTCGTTCGAACCGCAGACCACACCGGAGCAGAAGCAAGCGCTGGAACGGCTGGAAACACTCCTCGCCTTGGTCGAGGGCTGGGTCGAGACCGTGGTCGCCGACGCACTGGGAGACAGGCTGCCCGGTGCAATCGCTCTCGGCGAAACCATCAGACGGCGCCGCGCGTCGGGTGGCCCGGCCGAGCAGACCTTCGCGACGTTGGTCGGTCTCGAGCTTCGTCCGCGCAAAGTGCGTGAGGCAGGCGCGCTGTGGCGCCTTCTCACGTCGGCCGCAGGAATCGACGGACGTGACGGAGTATGGGCGCATCCCGACCTCCTGCCCGTGTCCTCCGACCTCGACGATCCGGCAAGCTTCATCGACGGCGTCGTCGGCGGCGGTTCGAGCAACTTCGACGACCCGATCGCACAACTCGAAGCAACCGAGGCGCAGGAACGTTCGGCACGAGAGCAGTCGAACAAAGAGGACGGCGGCAAGAACGAGGAGAACGAAACCTGAGTTTCGGCTCCGGGCGGGGTGTGTGCGATTTTCTTCGCCACACCCCGTTTTCTGTGCCGACCACCTGTTCGAGGCCCCTACCCCCTGTGGATAACCGGCTCTGCGGCCGGCAGTAGACGACCTCGGCTGTGCCATTGTCCTTCGTGTGCACACCTCGATGCTCCGCCGACCGAAACTGCGGGTACCGGTCTTCTCTCAGCGCGACGGAACCGTCCGGATCGGGTGGAATCCGGAGCAGTCATATCTCGTCACGCCCCCGTCCGGAATCGCCCCACACGTCGTACTGGACTTGTTGCGAAGACTCGATGGAGTTCATTCCCGGGCGCACATGATCTGGTGTGCGGGCACCGTGGGCCTCTCGGCCAACTCCATGTCGACCCTTCTGGCCGAACTCTCGGAAGCGGGACTACTCGTCGAGGGTGCAGTTGCGCCACCGGTTCGAGACGGTTCGAGCATCGAGACCACGACCGTGCACGTAGTCGGACGAGGTCCACTGACCGACGCGGTCGTGGCAGGCCTCACTCCGTCGGCGACCGTCGCTCTTCGACAGTCGGCCCTCGCCCCGGCGCAGCTGATCGTTCCCGAAAACGAACCGGGGTGCGACATCGCCGTCCTCACCGACGACATGGCGCCGGATCCACGAGTGGTGACCGGCCTGGTCCGTAGCAGAACGCCGCATCTTCAGGTACGTCTGCGCGACGGCGTCGGAATCGTCGGACCGCTGGTTCTGCCCGGAACCACGAGTTGCCTGCGCTGCGCGGATTTGACCAGGGGCAGTCTCGATCCACGATGGCCTCATGTGTCGGCACAGCTCCTGGGGCGAGTGGGTCACGCGAGCAAGCCGACGGTGCTGGCCACGGCCGCGGTCGCGCTTGCCCAGATCGAAGCATTCGTCGACGGCCGTCACGCTCCACTGGCCGATACGACGATGGAGATCGATCTACGAGCCCACCTCATGAACCGCCGGAGGTGGACGCGCCACCCCCGATGCGACTGTGCCGTGTAGAAATGGTTGTCACTAGCGCTCTGGCCTGCGGTGTGGGCAAGATCCGGCTCGGTCCGACATGATGGAGGCGTGTCAGACATTCCACGCCGGAGTTCAGCCCGAACTGCCAAGCTCGCCCGTATCCCGATCGGCATCGCCGGCCGGGCCGCAGTAGGTTTCGGGAAGAAGCTGGCCGGCGGCAATCGCGACGAAATCGATACCGACCTCGCCGCCAAGGCTGCCGAACAGCTGTTCTCGGTTCTCGGCGAACTCAAGGGCGGCGCAATGAAATTCGGACAGGCACTGTCCGTCATGGAGGCCGCCGTACCGGAGGAGTTCGCCGAACCGTATCGCGAGGCGCTCACGAAGCTGCAAGCAGACGCGCCGCCTCTGTCAGCTGCCAAGGTCCACCGAGTTCTCGACCGCCAACTGGGCACCGCGTGGCGATCACGCTTCACGTCGTTCGAGGACACTCCCGTCGCCTCCGCCAGCATCGGCCAGGTTCACCGGGCCGTATGGTCCGACGGACGCGACGTCGCCGTGAAGGTGCAGTATCCGGGCGCCGACGACGCCCTGCGTGCAGACCTGAAGACCATGTCCCGCTTCGCAAACACGTTCAGCACCATCTTCACCGGCGCAGACGTCAAGCCCGTGCTCGACGAATTGATCGCGCGGACCGAGGACGAACTCGACTACCGCATCGAAGCTGCGAGTCAACGAGCATTCGCGTCGGCATTCGCCGACGATCCCCAGTTCGCAGTTCCCCGCGTCGTCGCGAGTGCACCCAAAGTGTTGGTCACGGAATGGATGACGGGCACCCCGCTGTCGTCGATCATCGCCGACGGCACAGCCGAACAACGCAACGCTGCCGGCGAGCTTCTGGTGTTGTTCGCATTTGCTGCTCCCGCACGAGCGGCGTTCCTGCACGCCGATCCGCACCCCGGTAACTTCATGATGCTCGCCGACGGGCGACTCGGCGTCATCGACTACGGCGCGACTGCGCCGATGCCGAACGGGCTGCCGCCCATTCTCGGACAGATGGTTCGTCTGGCTCGCGACGAGCAATTCGACGACTTGGTCGAGTTGTGCACGAACCACGGGTTCGTCATCCCAGGTCGAACGGTCACCGCCAAGGAGATCTCGGACTATCTGCGGCCCTTCACCGATCCGATCAGGACCGACTCGTTTCATTTCACCAGATCGTGGCTACAGAAGGCCGCGGGCACTGCGACCGAATTCGACAGCGCGCAGTTCCGTACTGTCCGCGCACTGAACATGCCGGCCGAGTACGTCATGATCTTCCGAGTCCTCGGTGGCCTGGTTGGAATTTGCGCACAACTCGACGCGTACGCGCCGTACATGTCGATCCTGACGGAATGGATGCCCGGTTTCTCGGACGAAGCCTGACCGACTTCGCCCGAGAAACCGGGTGTGGGTCTTGTGGACGCTCAGGCGACCTGCTGGTGCTTGCGCGGACGTCCACGTGGCCGCTTCCGTGCGATGACGACGCCCTGATCGAGGATCTCGCCGCCCCACACTCCCCACGGCTCAGCGCGGTCGAGTGCTGCGCTCAGGCAGGTACGACGGATCGGGCATTCGGCACACAGCGCCTTCGCTCGCTCCAACTCTCCTGGGGTCTCGGCGAACCACAGATCGGGGTCTGCGGCGCGGCACGGCACCTCGATGCCGGCGTTGTGTGCTGCTCCGATCTGCGCATCGATCGAACACAGCGTCACTGCGTCGATTTCGGATTCGGATTCGTATCGGCATGTCGTCCGGACCGTGACGGTTGACACGTCGGTCTCCTCTACTTTTCGTACGGCGTGTTTACGGTTGTGAAGAAAAATTCTGCGAACCATGTGGGCCGAACGTTCGAATCCGAGGGGACTCACCGAACGAAAAAGGCCACGGTCCGCGTATGCGGGTCCGTGGCCGGGGAAGGCGAATCGAATTACTCTGTCGAGACTTCTCTCGATGCAGGTTCTTCGATCACGGACGTCGCGTGTGCGAGGCGATGACGTGCTGCGGGGTTGGCGGCTGCTGCTTTGGCGGCTGCTGATGGGTAGGCGCGTGCGGGGAGGGCCGACCACTGCGCTAGGGACAGCGCGGCTGCCTCCAGTGCATCCGCTACCGCTGCTGTGGCAGACGGATTCCCGGCTGCGGGTGCTTTGGCGCCGAGGATGGAGTCACCGAAAATGCGGGAGACTCCACCGGTTCCCGGCGCGGCGACAGCAAATCCGTCAGCAATACCGAATCTCGCAGTAGGGATGCAGGTGGAGCTGCCGACGACAGTCATGACCCGAACATCAGGCGCACCAACAGCATCGGACGTCAAGCGACCGGCCGACACGAAAAGTTGATTCTTCATTTCTCTCCACCTCCTGTTCCGAACTCGTTATGCGGGCAAGTGAACTCGCGGTCTCCCGTGAGCGGTGAAAACAGACTAAACCTGATGGTACGAACTGCACAAGTTATTTTCTACCTGCGGTTTCTCCGCTACGCAGTCGACGATTCTCGTACGACAGTCAGCACATCCTCGCCGAATCGCTCCAGCTTCTTGGCGCCGATTCCTGGAATCGCCACTAGCCCTCGATCGTCCTGGGGTTGCTGTTCGGCGATGGCCGTCAGCGTGGTGTCGCTGAAAACCACATACGCCGGCACCTTCAACTCTCGAGACTTGTCCAACCGCCACGATTTCAGTGCATCGAGCAATGCTTCGTCGACATCACTCGGATGACTTTCGCAGCGTCCGAGCATGGTCGCCGCCGTTCCGAGCAACGGCTTTCCGCACAGCCTGCATTTGGGGCCGGACTTCTTGCTCGGCGGAGCCGCGATGCGCGAGGCCGGTGAATCCTCGGGTATGAGTCCGGTGAGGAATCGTGATCTGCGCCGTGACTTGCGTCCGCCTTCGTTGCGCGCGAGGGCCCACGACAGGTGCAGGTGCTCCCGCGCCCTCGTGACGCCTACGTAAAGCAGTCGGCGTTCTTCCTCGATGGCAGCGTCGTTGTTGGCGCTCGGATCGTTGCCCAGCGCATGGGAGATCGGCAGGGTTCCGTCTGCAAGACCTACGAGAAACACCGCGTCCCACTCCAAGCCCTTCGCCGCGTGGAGCGATGCCAACGTCACACCTTGAACCACCGGAGGGTGCCGAGCCTCGGCGCGAGCCGCCAGCTCGACCAGCAAGGTGTCGAGATTCAACTCCGGATCCTGGACGAGAAGCTCCTCGGTGACCTGGACGAGACCACCGAGCGACGCCCACTTCTCACGCGCCTGTGCACCGGACGGCTCGGTGGCGGTCAGCCCGAGTGGCGCCAGTACCGCACGCACGAGCGCGGGCAGACCTTCGCCCAGCCTGGATTCTTCCGGAAGATCATCGCGCCCCGATGCGGAACGGAGGGCCGAAATACCCTGCCTCACTTCAGGTCTGTTGAAAAAACCCTCGCCACCCCTGACCTGGTACGGAATGTGCATCTCGGTCAACGCCTGCTCGTGCACCTCCGACTGGGCGTTGATCCGATAGAGGACGGCAATTTCCGCGGGCGCAACGCCCTTCGAGATCAATCGTTTGATGGCGCGAGCGACACCATCTGCTTCGGCCGGTTCGTCGTCGTACTCGGAGAATTCCGGCTCCGGTCCCGCCGGGCGCTGCCCGATCAGCTGCAACCGGGTACCTGCAATGCGTCCTCGAGCGGCACCGATCACCCGGTTGGCCAACGAGACAACCTCCGGTGTGGATCGATAGTCCCGTTCGAGTCGCACGACAGTCGCGTCCGGAAAGCGCCGAGAGAAGTCGAGAAGGTAGCGCGGAGTCGCCCCGGTGAACGAATAGATCGTCTGGTTCGCATCCCCGACTACCGTCAGATCGTCTCTCTCGCCGAGCCACGCGTCGAGTACCCGCTGCTGGAGCGGAGTCACATCCTGGTACTCGTCGACGACGAAGCAGCGGTAGCGCTCGCGAAACTCGTCGGCGACCGCCGAATGCTCCTCGAGAGCTGCGGCGGTGTGCAACAAGAGATCGTCGAAATCGAGAAGCATTCCGTCGCCGCCGTGCGACTTGAGGTCTTCGTACCCTGCGTATACCGACGCAACCTTCGCGGCGTCCATAGGCACCTCACGGCGAAGTCGCGCAGCCACCGTTGGATAGTCCTCCGGGGCGACCAGCGATCCTTTTGCCCATTCGATTTCGCCGGCAAGATCACGCACCGAATCGGTCGACGTCGACACTCCCGCGCGGTGCGCAGATTGGCTCACGAGAGCGAACTTCCGATCCAACAGCTGCCAGCTCGTATCGCCGACGACCTGCGGCCAGAAATACTTGAGCTGCCGCAGCGCCGCAGCGTGGAATGTACGTGCCTGAACGGGCGGACCCTCGCCGCCGACTCCCAGCTCGCGCAGCCTGCCGCGCATCTCCCCCGCCGCACGCGCGGTGAACGTCACCGCGAGGACCTGACCGGCGGATACGTGCCCGGCCGAGACGAGATGCGCGATCCTCCTGGTGATGGTGCGCGTCTTTCCTGTTCCGGCACCGGCGAGCACACATACGGGCCCGCGTGGCGCAGCCACGGCAGCCGACTGTTCGGGATCCAACCCGGCGGTCATCGAATCCACAGACATGGCGTCCATCATGTCAGCTGGCCCCGACAAGTCTTCTTTCCCTCCCGGCGCTCATCCCCTCCCGCGCTGATCGAGGCCAGATGGAACAACGGTTCCAGCCGACGTGTTGAATCCTCACGTGACTACCACCGAGAACACTGCATCCGAGAACGCCACGGCACTGACCGTCTACTCCACGACGTGGTGCGGCTATTGCCGACGCCTGAAGACCCAGCTCGACGAAGCAGGCATCGTCTACGCGGAGATCGACATCGAAGATGATCCGAAGTCGGCCGACTTCGTCGGTAGCGTGAACGGCGGCAACCACGTGGTTCCGACGGTTCTCTACGCCGACGGTTCGACCGCTACCAACCCGACGCTCGCAGCCGTGAAGCGATCGCTCGGCCTCTGACGAGTATCAGCTTCTGCTCGCTGCCCAGGCCTCCAACATCCCGCGCGCAATGGAGATGGAACCGGGCAGAAGCAACCGGGAATCGGAGTCGCTTGCCCAGTCGCCCAATTCGAGTGCCGAGCGAACCTCGTCGCGATGGAACCAGTGCGCCTCGGCGATCTCACCGTCGAGAAACCGAAGCGGGACATCGGGATCCGCCTTCGCCGAGAAGCCGATCATGACCGATCGGGGAAACGGCCACGGCTGACTACCCAGATAGGCGATGTCGGACACAGTGATTCCGACCTCTTCCTTGATCTCGCGTAGCACGCATGTCTCGAGCGATTCGCCTGCCTCGACGAAACCGGCGAGCACCGAGAACCGACGTTCCGGCCAAGCGGGAGCGCGTGCCAACAAGACTCGATCAGCACCGTCGTGAACAAGGCAGATCACGGCGGGATCGGTTCGAGGGAACTCCTCGTGACCGTTGGATGTGCTCGTTCGGGACCACCCCGCCGACGATGGCGTCGTAGCGGCGCCGTCCAGTGCACTGAAACTAGCACTGGCGTGCCAGTTCAAGATTGCCAGCGCGCTCGTCAGAATCGACAGTTGGGTTTCGTCCAGATTTTCGCCTGCGGTTCGGAGATCCTCGAGGGTGCCGGTCAGCGCGCCGACTCGCTGCGCCCACAGATGGCGACCTCTGTGGATTCCGAGGAAGACAGCATCGGGAACCGGATCCGCTGCGACCTCGATCGCCGGTGTGTAAACCAGCCCTGACTCGTCGACTCGGAGCCGACCGCGGTGGTCGACCTGCAAGACTTCGGCGTCCGACCAACCCGCTTGCAGAGCCGCGGAATCCTTACGCAACTCCTCGGCACGGTTCAACGGAGATCGAGAAAGCAGCGGTGGTGAGGCGAGTTCGAATCGTGGCACGAATACGACCCTACTTGCGCTTCCGGCTACTCTCCGACGCGGCGGATGTACAGGAGTCGATCTGTTGCCTCGACAGCATCTACCTCAGGGGATCCGACGCGGAAGAGCTTGCCGCCGCGCACGACGCCGAGCACGATGTCGGTCAGGTGCCGCGGAGATCCGCCCACCTCGTCGCGCTCGACTTCACGCTCGGCGATCGCGAATCCAGCCTCGGGAGTAAGTAGATCCTCGATCATCTCCACCACGTTCGGCGTCGTGGTTGCAATACCGAGCAAGCGGCCTGCGGTCTCCGAGGACACGACCACGGAGTCGGCGCCGGATTGTCTGAGTAGGTGCGTGTTCTCCGCTTCCCTGATTGCTGCCACGATCTTTGCTTTAGGCGCGATCTCACGCGCGGTGAGAGTCACCAGCACTGCTGTGTCGTCTCGATTGGTCGCGACGATGATCGCGGCCGCGTGCTGAGCGCCGGTCAACCTCAACACGTCGGACTTGGTCGCGGAGCCGTGCACGGTCACCAACCCCATGCTCGACGCGGAATCCAGGACCGTCTGATCCGTGTCGACGACGACGATCTCCGAAGCTGGAAGACCGTCACCGATCATCGCATCGACGGCTGTGCGGCCCTTGGTTCCGAAACCGATGACCACGGTGTGATTGCGCACGCTGCGCCTCCATCGCTGAATTTTGAATGCCTGCCGTGACCGCTCGGTGAGAACCGACAGCGTCGTACCGACGAGCAAGATGAGAAAGAGCACTCGCAGAGGTGTGATGACCAGAATGTTCACCAGTCTGGCCGACGGACTCATCGGGGCGATGTCACCGTAGCCGGTGGTCGAGAGTGACACGGTCGCGTAGTAGAACGAATCCAGGAAGGAAAGTTCGCCGTTCTGGCTGTCGCTGTAGCCGTCGCGGTCGAGGTACACCACGAACGCCGCGAGGAATAGGATCCCCAGCGCCATGAGGACCCGCTTGTAGATCGCTCGCCACGGACTCGATTCGAACTCGGGAACTCGCAGAACACCTACCAGCGCGAAGTCCGGTTTGTCGGTCAGCGTATCGCCGGCCGTCAAGCGATCGCGCAATCTACCTGCCACGTCGTCTACTCACCTCGTCCACTCTCCACGGCAGGCAGCGTAACCCCATTTCGCCGATTAGCCCGCGCCGACCCGAAAGTCGACATCGGCTGGTGGCCGGCGGTCGTCCGACACGAGCACGTGCGCCCCCGACAGGTGTGACACGGTGTAGCCATGACAGAGCGCACAAGTCAGGCTGCTGCGGTGAGATTGGCTGTGTTGTTGGGCGGCGCCGGCGTCCTGCATTTCACGAGCCCACAGTTCTTCGACATGCAGGTACCACGGGCACTCCCGGGCAATGCGCGCATGTACACACAGGTGTCAGGAGTGGCGGAATTGGCCGTTGCCGCGAGCCTCGCGGTTCCACGTACCCGGCGCATCGGCGGCGCGCTGGCCGCCGCCCTGTTCGTGGCCGTGTTTCCCGCCAACATCGACATGGCACGCCGGTACGTGAGCAGCCCGAGAACATCCTCGGTAGCGAAAGCTGCAGTGCTGGCACGCCTTCCATTGCAGATTCCGTTGGTGACGGAAGCACTGAAGGCTCGCCGTAACGCGCCGTGACGAGAACCACCATCGGTGGCCGTGCCGCTCACCCGACGCCGCCGAACTCGACATCATCGAACTCGACATCGTCGGTTCCCTCGATCAGCGCCGCCAATGCGTGTGCATCAGGAAGCTCGACCGGAGAGATAGTCCGTCCGCTTCGGACGTAGTGGAACGCGGCGCGCACCATGTCGAGCGGGACCTGTCCGGACTCTGGCCGCGCGGCCGACATCAACTCCGCCCACGCGATTCGGTAGGCCGCCAACTGCATGACGACGGACTTCTCCTCGGTCGCGGTTGGTTCCTTGCCCGTCTTCCAGTCGATCACGGTCCATCCTCCGTCCGAGTCGGCGAAGACGGCGTCGATGCGGCCACGAAGAACGGTTCCGGCCACCGAGGTCTCGAACGGCACTTCCACCTCGACAGGACTTCGCAGTGACCACTCCGAATCGAGGAACGCCTGCTGCAACGTCTCCAGGTCGACGTCGGAGGCAGCACCTGTGTCGGCGGAGCCCGGCAACTCGTCGAGATCGAGCAACCGGGTAGCACCGAACCGACGCTCGATCCACGCGTGGAAAGCAGTTCCTCTGCGCGCCAACGGGTTCGGAGGGAACGGCAACGGCCGGCGGAGCCTCGATGCAAGAGCGTCGGGATCGGCGGCGAGGTCGACCAACTGACTCACCGAGAGGTTTTCGGGCAACGCGACGCGCACGCCGATATGGGCGCGTTCTTCACGCTCGGCGAGCAATGCCTCGACGTCCGCCGCCCAGTTCTCGGGATCCTCGTCTTCGCGCCCATCGCTCGACTGCAGCGCGTCCGGATCCTCGGGACGGCCCAATGCGTCGAGTACCGCTCGGGCACCACTCTCGACGGCTGCACGTCTGCCGCCGAGCAGATCGCGCGGCCACAGCGCCGAATGTGGCTGCGCGGCGAGTGGATTCTGCGCACCCGCCTCCGGCGCTACGGCCCACTCGTCGACAACAGCGATCGGGTCATCCCCGGACGCGCCACGATCGACGAGTGTCTTCAACTCGGACAGAAAATCCGAGGGACCACGGGGTTTGCTACTTGTCTCGTCCCAGTGGTGCCCTGATACGAGCAGGACTCGTTCGGTTCTGGTCAGCGCTACGTAGAACAATCGGCGGTCCTCGGCCAACCGGCGCCGAGCCAGCGCGTCCTTGTGTGCGTCGATAGCGTTCTGCAGGTCTTTGCGGTTGTAGATGTTCTCCAGTTCGAGGACGGGTACGCCTTCGGACATGTTCCCGTCGCCGTCCACCACTGCGCGGTCGCCTCGCAGAATCGGGGGAAGTTCGGCCATTGCACCAAGCCACGTCGAGGATGCCGTCGAAGACGGAAACACGCCTTTGGATACGTGCGGGACTGCAACGACTTCCCACTCGAGGCCCTTGGCGGAATGGACCGTGAGCACCTGGACTCGATGCGGAGCGACCTCGACCTCACCGGGAGCCAAGCCGTCTTCGACGGTCTCGGCCGCCGCGAGAAAAGACAAAAACCCGGTGACCGTCGCGGTGGGGTTGTCCGAGTAGTCCGCAACGACTACCGCGAACTCGTCGAGATGCTCACGACCGACGGATCCGTCGGCGGTGATCGAAGTCCGCGCCTGGGCCTCGATTCCGATTCCCATCGACCGCTCGATGTCGGCGACCAACTCGGTCAGCGGTTGACCGATCCGATCTCTGAGCGAATGCACTTCAGCCGCGAGCGCACAGATCCGTCCGTATCCATTCTCGGAATAGCGTTCTGCGGGTCCGGGATCGGCGATGGCGTCGGCGAGACCGGCCTCCTCGGAGTGCTCTCCGGGTAGCGAGCTCTCCAACGCAGCGTCCAGGGCTGCTGCGTCGTCCACACTGCCGGAGGTTCCACGACGGCCCCGTATTCCCAGTTCTTGCGACCTACGTGAGAGTGCCCGCAGATCGGCCGCACCGATCTGCCATCGCGATCCAGTGAGAATGCGCATCGCGGCACTGCCAGCCATGGGGTCGGCAACCAGTCGCAGCATCGCGATCACATCGGCAACCTCTGGAATGTGCAGCAGTCCCCCGAGTCCCACCACCTCGACCGGCAGTCCTCGACTGCGAAGCGCGTCGGCAATGGGTTCCGCGTCGGAATTTCGGCGTACCAGCACCGCTGCAGTGGGAGGCGGCTTGTCCACGTCGAGTGCGAGGCGGTATTCCGCGGCGATTCGGTCGGCGATCCAGTCTCTCTCGGCGACGACCGTTGTGGTCATGGACAACCGTATGTCACCTTGCGTTGCGTCGGGACGAGCACGCAACGTGGGGACTCGAACCCCGCTCTGACGCAACGGCGAGGTGATGTGGTTGGCACACGCGAGCGCCTCCGGAGGGTTCCGCCAGCTCGTCAGCAACTCCAGTCGTGGCGCAGGTTTCCCGTTCGCCTGCGGGAAGTCGGTCGCGAAGCGCGGCAGGTTCGCGGCAGAAGCACCCCGCCAACCATAGATGGACTGCATCGGGTCACCCACGGCGGTGAGCGCGAGGGTCGAATCGGTCCCGCCACCGAACAGCGAGGACAGCAACACCCGCTGGGCGTGGCCGGTGTCCTGATACTCGTCGAGGAGTACGAGCCTGAAACGCTCGCGCTCTGCGCGTCCGACCTCGCGGTGTTCGGCTGCGACCCTGGCCGCGAGCGACATCTGGCTCCCGAAATCGAGAGCGCCTTCACGCCGGAGAGTCTGCGCGAGGCGCTCCACCAACTGCAGCAGCGCAACTCGCTTGTGCTGTGCGTCGAGCATGTCCAGCAGGGATTTGGTCGGTCCACCGTGTTGGCCAGGTCCCGGGGCCAGTGTGTGGACGAGTTGGTCGAGGTCGGTGTGCGCCACGCGCAGGTCGTCGGGATCGACGAGGTGCTCGGCGAGCTGGCCGGAAAGCGCCAATACCGCTTCGGTGATCGACGTGGGATTGCGGTCGGTATCCAGGTCGCCGTCCCAGGTGCTGACCACACGGTGTGCCAACTGCCACAACTCGGTCTCGGATAGCAGCGTCGCCGATGGTTCGATCGGCAGTAGCAATCCGTGCTCGGTGAGCAACCGGCCTGCGTAGGAGTGGTAGGTACTCACTTCTGGTTCACCGGTCAGGATTCGTTCGCGAAGCCCCAGACTCGGATCGAGGGCACGCACCACGTCGGAACCCGCAAGCCGCGCCAACCGCATTCTGATGCGCGAAGTGAGCTGCTGGGCCGCCTTGCGAGTGAAGGTGAGGCCCAGAACGCTGTCCGGTTCGACGAACTGGTTGGCCACCATCCACACGACACGCGCCGCCATCGTTTCGGTCTTACCTGCGCCTGCGCCCGCCACGACGAGAGTCGGGCCGAGCGGTGCCGCGATGACTGCGGCCTGCTCCTCGGTCGGCGGATGCTTCTGACCGAGGGCGCGAGAGAGCTCGATCGGATCGATTCGCGGTTCGAGATCGGTGCGCCTGCGGCGCCGACCGGTGACCACCCCTGTACTCAACTTTCGGTCACCTGTCTTCCTGTCTCGTGTGCCGGGCAACTGGATTTCACCGGACAATGCCTACACCCGTCGTTGACCTGAGCCGCGAATGTCGGTCCCTGGGTGGCTGCTGCGGCCTGATGCACGATGTCGCGCCACTCCTGCAGCTTCTCCGGCGTCGGTGCCTCCTGCACTCGCTGGGTGGCGCCGTCCTTGTTGTGCGGCTTCGCGACGAACACCAGTCGTGCACCGCCTGGTTCGTTCGCCGGTTCACCTTCGATAGCTCCCGCTGCGGCTGCAACCTGATAGGTGGCGAGTTGGTTGTGGTTGCGCGCGTCTTCCTTGGACATGACGGTCTTCGCGGTTTTGACATCGATGATCACCGGACGACCGTCCGAATCGTGCTCGAGGCGGTCGATCCGGCCCCGTAGAGCTACCGCAGGTTCACCGTCCACGCGTGATTCCAGAATGCCCTCCACCTTGACCTCGACGCCGACCTCGGTGAGTTCGCCTCGTGTCCCGCCGAGCCATTTCTCGAAGGTGTCGAGCATTGCCCCGGTACGATCCAGTTCGTGGCGCGAGTACCATTTCGAACCGAGATCTACTGCATCCCATGCTGTTTCGAGTGCACGCCGGACCTGCTCCGGCGGCATTTTACCGGCCACTGCCTGAACCAGAGTGTGCACGAGCGTGCCCGTGATTGCGTGTGTGTTCGACCCGTCGTTCCCACCGTGCCGGTCGAGCATCCATCGCAGCGGGCAGGTGGTCAGCTGCTCGACGGTCGACGGCGACAACGGGACCGGACCGTCGTCCGGTGTCCACAGCGGCGCATCGGTGCTGACGCCCGCGACGCCGAACCAATCCCGCGGATGAGCGCCCTTCACACCGGCATCCGCGAGACGGGCCAGCTGTCTGGCGGCACGTGCCGCCTTGGCCGGGTCCTTGTCGGCGACTGTCGAATCACATACAACGCTGCGCAGCTCCGCGACGAGCATCGGAAGTGCAAGGATGCGGCCGGCGACCTGCGGCTCGACCTCGGGCGGGAGGTCCGTTTCGTCGTCGTTCCCGATGTCGCGGAGTTCATCGAGGAACCTCGACCGGACCAGGTCGGTGTCTCCGGTGCTCGAATCGACAGCCGTCACGAGAAGTGTTGCGCGAGCTCGGCTGCACGCAACAAGAAATAGCCGCCGCTCCTCCGCAAGCAGCGGAGCAGTCTTGGACAACGTGGAGTCCAGCGGCTTTCCAGCATCCACGATTCCCGAGGCAAGGTCGACGAGAGTCTCCGTACCCAGCAGGCTCCCTCGCGCTCGGAGTCCTGGCCACAGCCCCTCCTGCACGCCAGCGACCGCGACGAGTTCCCATTCACGCCCGGCGGCGGAGTGCGCACTGAGCACGGTCACTGCATCTTTCGCCACCGCAGATCTTCCGGCATTGGACGCTGGAATCTGTTGCTGTGAAATGTAATCCACGAACCCTGCCAGTCGCGCCTGCGGCAGACGGTCGACGTACGACGCGGCGGATTCGAACAGCGCCACGACCGCATCGAGGTCCCGATCTGCCTGTGCTCCGGCCGACCCTCCCCACGCCGACATCGAGGACCACCGCTTCTCGAGCCCCGATGCCTGCCATGCCGCCCATAGAACATCCTCCACGCCGCGACCCCGGCGAGCTACTGCATGCGCCTTGCGCACGACCCCGAGAACTCTGCGGAGCGGGGCGGATTCGACGTCGGACAATGTCGCGATCCATGCGGACCCAGCCCGCGTTCCGTCGGATGCGACAGGCACTCCGACCGCGGCGATCGCCTCGCGCAACAATTCGGCCGAATCGCGATCGCCACCCGCCGAAAGCTCGGCTCGCCGAACCCCGCGGCGCAGCCGACGGAGTCCGACCGGGTCGGCGCCACCGATCGGTCCGGACAGCAACGCCAGGGCGTCCTCACCGTCGAACGTTGGGTCGACGAGAGCCCGCAGAACCAACAACAGTCCAACTGTGCCGTGCTGACGATGCAGAGGAAGCTCCGACGCCGGTGTCACGATCGGCACACCTGCTGCCTGCAGAGCACGGCGTAGCGGAGCCACGACCCGCGGTACCGAGCGCACGACGACGGCCATCTCGGACCATGGCATTCCGTCCACGAGGTGCGCACGGCGCATGGCGTCGGCAATGAGGGATGCCTCCTTGGCAGCCGACGGCAGAACCTCCACCAGTGTCCGCGGCTCGCCGTAGCGAGAATCCGCGACCGCCTCCGCGCCGCGGTGACGGCCGATGCCCGGCAGTCTCCTGGCGATGGTCGCCGTCAGGTTCGCGACAGCAGGTGCACTTCTGAAGTTTCGCTCGAGTACCACCCGGCGTTCGGCGCCCGGGTCGGCAAGATCGGCGATGAAGGTGGGGTCGGCGCCGCGGAATGCGAACACTGCTTGATCCGGGTCCCCGGCCACGACGGTGGATTCGGTGCCGCTGCCGACGAGGCGAATCAACTGCGCCGCGTGAGGATCCAGATGCTGGGCGTCGTCGACGACAAGATGTCTGATGCGCGCACGCTCAGAGTGCAGGAGATCGGGGTCTGTGGCGAACGCCATCAACGCGCTCCCGATCAATTCGGCAGCGTCGAGGCCGGGTGCCGATGCACCGGCGGCCTCGACGCCGACCGTGCCGCGCAGCAGCATTGCCTGCTCGTACCGACTTGCGAACTTCCCGACCGCCACCCATTCGGGACGCGAGTGTGTGCGGCCGAGTTTGACGAGATCCTCTGGTCCGATTCCCCGCTCGGCTGCGCGCAACATCAGATCTCTTACCGCCGTGGCGAAGCCGGTCATTCCGAGAGCCTGCCTCAGACGATCCGGCCAATCCGGTGCACCGTCCTCGATATCGCCGCGCAGCATTTCACGGACGACGGCGTCCTGTTCGGCTCCGGTCAGCAGCCGCGGTGGTGGATTGCCGTAGATAGCTGCCTGCAGACGCAGCACCGCGAAAGCATAGGAGTGCACGGTCCGAACGAGCGGTTCACGTGTGGCGCGCATTGCGTGCTCCCCCGCGAAGAGACCGCCGGTGATCTGCTCACGCATTGCCGTCGCTGCGCGCTTCGACTGCGTGAGGACGAGCACGGACTCGGGATCACCCGTGACAATTCTCGACACCGCGTAGTCGGCAACCAGCGAGGACTTCCCTGTCCCCGGGCCGCCGATGACCTGCCACGGCCTCCAGGCTGCAGCACCCTCTGCCGCCGCCGAGACCGCATTCGTGTCGGCGGCCAGCAAGCGGGCCGCGGACCCGTCCCAGGTGCGACGGTGTGTGGGCACCTTCGGGGCGCGCACGAGCGTGGCCGCACCACCATTCTTTCCGCCCGTCGTGCTGCCCACGGCGCCGCCTGAGATCATGGAACGATTGCATCACGGCCCACCGACAGTGTCGGTCTCAGCGTCGTCAGCGCTGATGCCATCGAGGCACAGTAGGAGTTGGCACCGAGGGAGTTCGCGCCGTGGGAGTTCGCGCCGTGGGAGCTGGGACAGTGGGAGCTGGGACAGTGGGAGCTGGCACCGTTTCTGCAAAGCTTGGCCATCCGCTCGCGTCGTAGCCGGGGGGCTGGGTCGGCAAAAAGGGTGCTGGGTCGACACAAGGGGTGCCAGGTTGCTCACCGTCCATGGAACCCGTCCCCGATCGCGCTGGTGCCGACTTAGGGCATAGTTGAACCGTGCCAGAACTGAACTTTCACACGTACGGCCCCGCCGATGGTCCCGAGATACTTGCTGTTCACGGGATGACGGGGCACGGAGCGCGCTGGGCTCACCTCGCCGAAGACCATCTACCCGAAGCTCGCGTCCTCGCCCCCGACCTGATCGGCCACGGCCGGTCGCCATGGGTACCGCCGTGGGGCATCGCCGCGCAGGTCGATGGACTCCGGTCGCTGCTGGAGAACAACGCCCGCGGGCCGGTCCTCGTCGTGGGCCACTCGTACGGCGGTGCGATTGCAGTACACCTTGCTCTCCAGCATCCCGAGCTGGTACGCGGACTCGTTCTTCTCGATCCCGCAATCGAGCTGGACGCTGCCGACTTGCTCGAGGTCGCCGGGTTGACGGCGAAGTTCCCCGACTACACCGACGCTGCGGAAGCCAAGTCCGAAAAGCTCAACGGCGCATGGGCGGACGTTCCGACGGCTCTGCTGGAACGAGAAGTCGACGATCATTTGATCGACGCCGACAACGGACGCGTCAGCTGGCGAATCTCGACCCCCGCAGTCGTCGCTTCCTGGGGAGAAATGGCCCACCCACTCGTCGTCCCACCCGCGGGAACACCGACGGTTCTGGTGCAGGCCATGCGCGTTCAGCCTCCCTACGTCAGCGAGGAATTCAAGACTGCACTGAAGGACCGCCTCGGCGACAACCTGAAAGTCGTCGAACTCGATTGTGACCACATGGTCGCCCAGGCCAAGCCTGCGGAGGTCGCCGAACTGGTGCGTGAGCTGCTGTAGATGGCGCCGATCACGGAAGGACAGGTCGACCGAGTCCGTGAGCTCGTCGCATCGATACCGGCGGGACGGGTGAGTACATACGGTGACATTGCGTCCGCGGGTGGGCTGTCGAGTCCGCGCATCGTCGGGTGGATCATGCGCACCGACTCGGCCGACCTACCCTGGCATCGGGTTCTGTCTGCGAGCGGAAAGCCGGCTACCCATCTGGCGACGCGTCAGCTCGAACGGCTCGCGAGCGAGGGCGTCCCCCACCACGACGGACGCGTCGACCTTGCTGCGGTGCGGTATTCCTTCGACGACGATCACACCACCAGTTCCGCCGGTTCGACGGGATGACCTTCCCCCGCAGCACCGGAGGACGTGTCCGCCAGTATTCGTACAGCCCTGCCGAGTTCGCCGGATGGGCGTGTGAACGGCACCCTGAGCTTGTCGTCGAATGCGTAACCGGTGCCGAATCGGGTGCCGGCGGCCAGGAGCAGATTGCGCGACGCGGCCCGCCGCACCACGTCCTGCGTGCTCGTTCCGTCCGGCAGCGAACACCACAGCGACAGTCCCCCGTCAGGAATCCTGAAGTCCCAGTCGGGAAGTTCGGCACGCATATGCGAGACGAGCAGATCCCGCTGACCCAACAACCATGTCCTCCGAGCCGTGAGAATGTCGTCGAACGAGTCCAATAGATGCACAGCGGTGGCCTGCTCGAATATCGAGACCGAGAGCTGCCTGCGGGCGTAGGTCCGTGCCATTCGCGACACGAGCTCGACGTCGGAGCGTACCCAGCCGACGCGAAGCCCGCCCCACACCGTCTTGCTGAACGATCCGATCGAGATGGTCGCCGTTCCAGGAGTCGGTGCACCGAAGGGCTCGTACGTTGCCGAGCCGTCCAGCACGAGATCGGCGGCAACCTCGTCGACGATCGTCACGATCCCGTGCCTTGCCAGCGTTGCGGACAATCGCCGTCGGCCATTCTCGCTCAGTCGAGCGCCGGAAGGATTGGAGAAGTCGGGCATCAAATATGCCAGTGTCGGAGCATTCTGGCGTGCGGCACGATCCGCATCGTCGACGAAGGCATCGGGATCTGCTGCGTCGATGGGAACGGGAACCGGCACAACACCGACACTCTCCAGCACCTCGACCGCGCCAGGGTAGGTGGGATGCTCGATGAGAACGCGATTGCCCGGGCGCGCGAACGTCTCGAACACCAGGTGAGCCGCATCGCCCGCGCCAGCCGTGACGATGATCTGATCCGGCGAAGTCGGCAGGCCGCGCACCGTGTAACGGGCTGCGATCGCCGTCCGCAGTGCCTGAGTTCCTGTCGGCGCATAACCGAGCCCAGGTAGAACCGAATCGAGTGCGCCGATTGCCGCGGCAAACGCGGCCGGAAGAAACGGCGATGCCTCGGGGGCAGCGTTGACGAAATCCAGGACGCCTGCCGAGGCCGGGAGCATCATCGTTCCCCAGGATGTTTCCTCGGCTGGACTCGCGACGAATGTTCCAGCGCCATGTACCGCCTCCGCCCACCCCTTCTCACGCAACTCCCGGTACGCAGACGTGACGGTGACACGGCTGACGCCCAAAGCCTGCGACAGCGCACGTTCGGGCGGAAGTCGGCTTCCGGTACCGATGGAACCGTCAGCGATGACGCGTCGAAGACCGTCGGCGATTCCGCGATACAGCGGTTGCCCATCGACCTCGATCGCCCCCACCAGCTTCGCCAGAGTCTTCGCATCGAACACAGCTGCATCGAACGCAGTGGTTTGCTTCCGATCGGTTGTCATCAGACCACTTTGCCACAGAGGACTGATATTGTTCGACCAATCGCAGTCCAATATTGGATCATGTTAATCACAGGACTGCTCCTTGCACTCGGAATTGCCTCACTGGCCCGGCTTCCCTTCATCGTCCGGGGAGGTGGCCGGTGCGGACTCGACGGCCCTCCACGCAGCCGTCGTGTACCGGACTGAACTCGCCCACTAACCTGGTGAGGTATGAACCTCGGACAGTTCGATCCTCGCCCCACCGCGAAGTACGCTCTGTCGAAAGCAAGTCCATTCGTGGCAGCCGCAGGCTTGGTCGTCGACGAAGTGTCCGGAACCCGCGTGGTCGGCCATATCGAGCTGTCCGAACAGCATGTGACGCCGTGGGGCGTCGTGCATGGCGGCGTCTACACCACGGCAGTCGAATCGGCGGCAAGCATCGGCGCTAGCGAGGCGGTCAAGGACCGCGGTGAATTCGCTGTCGGCGTCCACAACGCGACGGACTTTCTGCGAGCGAGCAAGGGTGGACGAGTCGAGGTGGTTGCGGAACCGTTGCAGCAGGGGCGCGTTCAGCAGCTGTGGCTCGTGACCGTGACCGCGGCGGACAGCGGGAAAGCAATTGCTCGGGGTCAGGTCCGCCTGCAGAACATACCGCTTCCAACGTGACCGAGCACTCGCCGGACTTCACCGTCGATACGGTGATCTTGGCCGGCGGCTCTGCCCGCCGGATGGGCGGGATGGACAAGCCCGCACTGACGGTAGGCCGAATCAGTCTCGTACAGAGAGCAATCGACGCAGCGGCGCGATCTCGACACATAGTCGTCGTCGGACCACATCGCCCGGAGTTGTCATCGGACATCGTTCAGACTCGCGAGGCGCCTGCGGGAGCCGGACCCGTCGCCGCGATCGCTGCGGGGTTGGCGGCCATGCCCGATTCCGACGCAGCCGTCGTCCTCGTTCTTGCCGCAGATCTCCCCTTCGTCGACGGCAACGCTGTGGAATCTCTGCTCATGCAGTTGAAGTCGCATTCTGCGGTGTTCGCTCAGGACGACACCGGACGCACCCAGTATCTGTTCGGGGCGTGGCGCGCAGACGATCTGAGTCGAAGGCTCGACGACGTGCCCGACACGTCCGATCTCGCAATGAGGTCGATACTCCCGGACGATCATGCGGTGACCACGATCGAATCCGTCGGCGACTGCGACACTGTCGCCGACCTCGAGCTCGCGAGGGAACTTCTGGCGGCCCGCTCCCCCGACGAACCCGTACCAACCGCAGAACAGGCACGCGAATTGATTCGCGAACGGATTCGCCCACTCTCTCCGAGGGCCGTCGCACCCGGAGCGGCACTCGGTTCGACACTGAGCGAGCCACTCGTCGCGGTCGAGCCGCTTCCGCCGGTGGATATTTCGGCAATGGACGGCTACGCGGTGTGTGGGGAAGCGCCATGGACGATACGTGCAGAGGTAGCCTACGCGGGCACCTACGGACACGACGGACTCGCTCCCGGTGATGCGCTCCGGATAGCAACCGGCGCTCAGGTCCCCGCAGGAGCGACCTCCGTGATTCGCGACGAGCACGTCAGCCGCGACGGGCGTCGATTGATCCGACGCGGCGGTTCACCCGTTCGAGATGACACCCGAAGAGCAGGCGAGGATTGGGCCGCCGGCATCGAACTGGTCGCCCCCGGAACACAGGTAAGCCCCGCAGTCGTGTCCGTCGCACTCAGCGCAGAGGTCGAGACCCTCACCGTACGCGGTCCCGTTCTCGCTCGAATTGCGTTGAGCGGAAACGAAATTCGATCGGACGGAGCGCTGAAACCCGGCCAGACCAGAGACAGCATCGGTTCGGTGCTACCGACCTACCTTGCATTCTGTGGGATAGACGTGCTCGACACCGTCCATCTACAGGATTCCCCGACCGCGTTCGAGAACCTCCTCCAGCAGCCGAGCGCGGCACACGTCGTGATCGTCGTCGGCGCGACGGGGGGCGGCGCAGCCGATCAACTTCGGCGCTCGCTCGCCCGCGCCGATGCCGACATCGTCGTGCACCGCACGCGCGTGCGTCCCGGTGGTTCGCAGATCACTGCGGTACTACCGAACGGAATCGTCGTGCTCGGTCTCCCCGGAAACCCACTGGCAGCAATCAGCACGGTGATGCTGACCGCACCGGCCGTGGTCGACGCGTTGACCGCGCGAACCACACCGCCTCCGGTACTCGGGTACCTGGCCGACGATTCTGCCGCTGCGCCGACCGGCCGTATCGTGCCGGTCAGACGTGACGGCGCACTGTGGCGCGCCCAACGCGATCTCCACACCGCGCATCTACTCGATCTCGTCTTTCATGATGCGCTGGCACTGATTTCGGCCGACCACACACCCGGGGCGCCGGTGGAGCTGCTACTACTGCCTCGCTGAGTGCGCGTGCTCCGCGACCGCGCGTGCGCCATCTCGAAAACGTGCAGCCACCAAGTCCACGACGTCCGGGTGCAACCCGATCGGCTCGGCGACGCCATCGCTGCCCGCGTCGGCCAGGCGTGTGTGAAACAGTCCGCGCGCGAGGAGATACGACGCAACGAACACCCGCTCGTGACCGTCCCGCCGTAGCGCATCGACCGCATCCGGAACCGAGGGCCGAGCTGTCGCCGCGTATCCGATTCCGACGCGCGAACCGGTGAGGTCGGCGAGCATTGCCGCAGCGCGCCGGTGTTCGAGCAATGCACGTTCGTCCGACGATCCCGCCGCGGCGAAGACGATGGCGTCGCCCGACGTCCACCCGGCGCGCGCCAAACGCTCCACCATCACACGCGCGAACACAGGATCCGGACCCAGCGCCCGCGTCACCGTCGTCGCCGGATGCTGGCTGGCCAGCACTTCCCGCGGGACGTCGGTGTGCACGTGATAGCCCGAGGCGAGGAACGCGGGAACCACGACGGCCGGCCCGGACAGTTCGCGCAGCACCTCGGCAGGAGACGGCCCGAGGACGTCGACGAACGCGACGCGCGTCGTTCCCACCCGGGCACTGACAGCTTCGGCGAGCGCCGCAATCATTTCCACGCCTCGCGGGTTTCGCGTGCCGTGCGCGACAAGAACAAGAGTCGGCTCAGCGGCAATCCACTTCTTCGTCATGTCAGTACTTGCTCCCTTCGCAATCGCGGACCACCGGCTCTGAAACTGTGGCACCAGCATCCGCCTCGTCGCACTCCTCGGCCACATCCGTCGGTTCTACTGCAAGTCGATAGCCACGCTTGACCACGGTTTGCACCACCTTCGGCGCGCCGAGCGAGGAACGCAGCCTCGTCATCGCGGTCTCCACCGCGTGTGTGTCGTCCCCTCCACCCGGCAGCGCACCGAGAAGGTCTTCGCGTGAGACGACGCGACCCGGTCGACTGGCAAGAGTCTTGATGAGCGCCATTCCTGCAGGTGATACCGCACGCACCTCACCGTCGACGACGACGCATCGACTGCGAACGCTCACCGCGTGTCCGCCCGCATTCATCGGCCTCCACCTGCGCGGCAGCTCCTCGGCGATGTGCCGTGCCAATGCTCCGAGGCGTGCGCGCGCAGGTTGGGTGGTCGGAACCTTCAACTGTTCGAGCGGCGCTGCAGTCACCGGGCCGACACACACGGGAAGCACTCGCGTGCGCATGGACTGCAACAGCGGCTCGAGGACGCCGTTCTCGTCGGCCCGCATGAGAAGCGAGGCAACGGCTGGTGCGCTCGTGAAGCTGATCGCGTCGAGATCTCCCACGACAACGGCTTCGATCATGCGGTCCATCGGAGCCCCGTCGTCCGGTGCCGTCCAGCGGTACACCGGCACGGGAACCACCTCGGCACCTGCATGTCGGAGGACCTCGCAAAAGTCGGGGACGGGCTCCCATTCCGTTGTTGCACCGTGCAATTGGACAGCGATACGCGTGCCTTCCACACCTTCGGCAAGTAGATGTTCGAGTACCTCAGCCGAGGATTCGGACGCAGGACTCCATTCCTCCCGCAGGTCGGCGGCACGTATGGCACCCTTCGCCTTCGGGCCACGCGCAAGCAGCCGCGATGATGCCAGTGCCCGGCCCAACGCCTCCGCCTGACCCCAACCGTCGGCTGCCTCGATCCAGCCACGAAACCCGATACCTGTTGTGGCAACGGTAATCTGGGGTGGATCGGCGATGATCGCGGCGGTGACCCGTTCCAACTCGGCATCGTCGGCCAGAGGGATGATACGAATTGCAGGCGCGTGCATCACCGTTGCGCCGCGCCGCTCGAGCAGTGTCGCGAATTCATCCGCTCGACGCGACGCAGTTATCCCGACAGTGAAACCCGCCAGAGGTTCCCCGGAAGTGTGGGTCACGTCGTGGACTCCGGTTTCGGCTCGGCGGTGTACTTCATGGTGTTGCGCCGCGCACGTAGACGACTCCGTCGACCAACTCGGTCTCGAACGATCCGAGACCGACGGTGTCGTCGTCCAGGCATCGACCGTCGACGAGTGAGAACACCTGCTTGAGCAACGGCGACGCAACAGTGGGCTCACCTCCGCGATCGCCGACGATCCCCCGCGACATCACTGCAGCACGACCGAACGGATCGATGTTTCCGACTGCGAACAGAGCTCCACCAGGAAGCAGGAACAATGCCGCCTGCGTTCCTCCGCGAAGGAGTACCCCGACGCCCCGGCCGGGGACCAAGGATTCCACGGTGCACGCGGCTGTCCACTCACGGGCTGTGTGCGTGGCGTTCGACTGGGCGGTGGTGTTTGTCCGGCTATCGATAACAGTCATCGTGGACCTCCTGGTGCTATTGCACGTTGCGGATGTTTCTTCGTCGTTAAGTGGTCATTACCCGGGTGTGCACATGCGCACGATTTCGTGATCGAACCGGTTCGGGAGCCTCAGGCGCCGATTTTCGGCATCCCCATCAGAACCGGAACCTTGCGCTCGCCGCTGTCGTCGAACGCGATCGTCGGGTCGGGTTCGCCCGGGGCATTGACGAACGATACGAACCGGCCCAGCTTCTCCTCGTCTTCCAGCACGCCTGCCCATTCGTCCTTGTACCCGGCCACGTGCCGGTCCATGTCGGCTTCCAGCTCGGCACCGATGCCGAGACTGTCGTCGCAGACGACGGCCCTGAGGTGCTCGAGGCCACCTTCCAGCGAGTCGAGCCACGGCGCCGTACGTTGCAGGCGGTCCGCAGTCCGTACGTAGAACATCAGGTAACGGTCGATGTAGCTGACGAGCGTGGTGTCGTCCAAATTGGATGCGAGCAATTGCGCGTGCTTGGGCGACTGGCCACCGTTGCCTGCAACGTACAGGTTCCAACCACCCTCGGTCGCGATGACGCCGACGTCCTTGCCTCGCGCTTCCGCACATTCGCGGGCGCACCCTGAGACGCCGAACTTGATCTTGTGCGGCGATCGCAGTCCCCGGTAGCGATTCTCCAGGTCGACAGCCATACCGACCGAGTCCTGAACGCCGTAGCGGCACCAACTGGAACCGACGCAGCTCTTCACCGTTCTCAGCGACTTGCCGTACGCCTGACCGGATTCCATGCCTGCATCGACGAGTCTCTTCCAGATGGCGGGTAGCTGATCGACGCGCGCGCCGAACATGTCGATTCGTTGTCCGCCAGTGACCTTGGTGTACAGACCGAAATCGCGCGCTACCTCACCGATGACGATGAGTTGCTCTGGAGTGCATTCGCCGCCGGGCATACGCGGGACGACGGAGTACGTTCCGTTCTTCTGAATGTTGGCCAGGAAATGATCGTTGGTGTCCTGCAACGATGCTTGTTCGCCGTCCAGAATGTGATCCGAGGAGGTCGATGCCAGAATCGACGCGACTACCGGCTTGCAGATGTCACAGCCAGTACCTTTGCCGTACTTGGCAATCAGCGAGGAGAACGTTCTCGTGTTCGTCGCGCGCACGATCTCGAACAATTCTGCGCGAGATTGACCGAAGTGCTCGCACAGAGCCTTCGACATCACCACTCCTGATGCCGCAAGCAGTTGCTTGATCGACGGCAGGCAGCCACCACACGTCGTTCCGGCGGTGGTGCAACTCTTGACCGACGCCACATCGCAGGCACCGTCGGCGATCGCACCACAGATCGCACCCTTGGTGACGCCGTTGCACGAGCAGATCTCCGCATCGTCGGGTAGTGAACCGATACCGACCTGCTCGGCCGCCGGTGAGATCAACGAACCGGGGTCGCCGGGAAGCTCGCGGCCGACGAGGGGCCTGAGCAGCGAGTATGCGGTGGCGTCGCCGACGAGAATGCCACCGAGGAGTGTTTTCGCGTCGTCCGAGACGACGAGCTTGGAGTACGTCCCCTTCGGGGCATCGCTGAAGACGACCTCGAGCGCCCCCGGCGTCGCAGCCATCGCATCGCCGAAGCTGGCGACATCGACGCCCATCAACTTCAGTTTGGTCGACATATCGGCGCCGGGGAATTCGGCGGCGCCTCCCAACAGTCGGTCGGCAACCACTTCTGCGGTGGAGTATCCGGGTGCGACGAGGCCATAGCAGCGCCCCTCGACGGCAGCACACTCACCGATTGCGAAAACCGCGGGATCAGCTGTACGGCAACCGATATCCACCATAATCCCGCCGCGCTCCCCGACGTCGAGACCACAGTCCCGAGCGAGCTGATCCTGCGGCCGCACGCCCGCCGAGAACACCAGCAGAGCGGCGTCGATGACACTGCCATCGGAGAGTTCGACGGTCAGGCCGGCCCCGTCCGAGTTCTCGGTGATCGACGACGTTCCGACGCCGGCATGCACGTGCAGTCCGAGATCGGTGACGAGACGCTGAAGCAACGCGCCTCCCCCCTCGTCGACCTGCAGCGGCATGAGCCGCGGAGCGAATTCGACGACGTGCGGTGTCATTCCCATCTTCTTCAACGCGTTGGCGGCTTCGAGGCCGAGCAGGCCGCCACCGACGACGACGCCCACCGCACCTGGCCCTGCGTGATCCGCGCGGGCACGGATCTTGTCCAGGTCGTCGAGCGTTCGATAGACGAAACACTCCGGTCGATCGTGCCCGGCGATCGGGGGCACGAACGGATAGGAGCCGGTGGCGAACACGAGGGCGTCGTACTCGATGACGTCACCGACCGACGTCGTCACCGTTTTCGCATCGCGGTCCACACTGTCGGCCCGCACTCCGATACGCATGTCCACGGCGTCGTCGCCGAGATAGTCGTTGCCCGCCAGCGCGAGTTCGCGGTGATCCCAGGCACCTACGTAGGAGGAGAGGCCGACTCGGTCGTACGCCGGCAACGCCTCCTCACACAGGACGGTGACCTTCCACTCGGCCGCCTCGTCGCGCGCACGCAGCGCCTCGACGAACCGGTGTCCGACCATTCCATGACCTACGACCACCGCGTTCTTCATCTACGGTTCCTTCCGAATTCCCTGTCGGGCAAAGCTTGTGAATCGATGACTGAGCGAGTGAGGTTCAGACGGCGACAGAGGACTGCGTCTGGCCGTCGGCGATCATGCGCGGTGAACGTAGGTAGATGACGTACGTGACGGCGCAGCACACGACATAGAAGGCGAGGAACACCCAGAACGCCGTGGTCGCGGACTTGGCTTCGCCCGAGTACGACGCGCGGAGCACCAGGTTGATACCGACGCCGCCGAGGGCGCCGATCGCGCCCGCGATACCGATGAGAGCTCCGGACATCCTGCGCGACCAGTGCTGCTGTTCCTCGGGAGACATCCCAGGCAGTTCCACCGACTTCGCGGCGAAGATTGCGGGGATCATCTTGTAGACCGAACCGTTGCCGATACCGGACAGCAGGAACAGGAGAATGAACCCGACGACGAACAGCGCCATCATGGTTCCGGTCGCCGCGCCCGCGGTGTTGTCGTCCCATGTCCCGGCAGAGACGAGAATGCCGGTCGAGAACACCATCGCTACGAACGTGTAGAGCGTGATCTTGCCGCCACCGATCTTGTCGGCGAGCTTTCCACCGAACGGACGTGAAATCGATCCGAGAAGCGGGCCGATGAACGCGATCTGAGCGGCGTGCAACGACGCTTGGGCCTGCTGGGCGGCCGTGGCAGGAGCGCCCTCCGTCAAGCCGGCCAAGAAGTTGATCTGAAGTACCTGGCCGAACGCGAAGCTGAAGCCGATGAAGGAACCGAACGTGCCGATGTACAGGAAGGCGATCCACCAGGAGTCGGAGAACCGCAGGACATCGATCATCGAACGGCCGTTCGTTTTCTGGTTGTCCAGATTGTCCATGAACAGTGCCGCGCCGACAGCTGCGCCCGCGATGAACACCAGGTACACCGCGCACACGATCTCCGGTGCAGTGTTGCCGATGGTCGCGATGACGAGGAGGCCGATCAACTGGATGACGGGTACTCCGATATTTCCGCCGCCCGCGTTGAGTCCGAGCGCCCACCCCTTTTCGCGCTGTGGGTAGAACGCGTTGATGTTGGTCATCGAGGATGCGAAGTTGCCGCCACCGAGACCGGCGAATGCGGCAATCACGATGTAGGTCGTGTACGACGCCGGATTCAACATGAAATACATGGTCAGCGCCGTCGGGATCAGCAGCACGAGAGCGCTGAAGATCGTCCAGTTGCGGCCGCCGAACTTTGCCGTGGCGAAGGTGTACGGAATGCGCAGGATCGCGCCGACGAGTGTCGGCACCGCGACCAGGAAGAACTTGCCCGCCGCATCGATGCCGTACACGGAGACCGGCATGAAGAGCACCATGACCGACCAGATGGACCAGATCGAGAATCCGACGTGTTCGGCGATGATGGACCAGATCAGATTTCGCTTTGCGATCTCCTTACCGCCGCCTTCCCACGCCTCGACGTCCTCGGAGTTCCAGTGGCTGATGCGGTGATTCACCGACACCGGAATCGTTCCTGGCCGCGTTGTCGATGTCGACGCTGTGTCGGCTGACGGTGCCTCGGGATTGCTGGTCACATGGGCCTCCTGATCGGGTGGGAGACCCAAAGATAGAAAAGCCATGTTGCGCAGGCGCTGCCCGCGGTGACCCCTTGATTAACTTGGTCTCACGTTTCCGCACGGGCGGACGTGAGACCGACAGACCATGGTCCGGTCCGTGTCACCAGGTGTCTTCGAGCATTTTCGGCCTGCAGCACACGTATCCGCCGACCAACAGGACCGCGACGCATCCAGTGAGCAGAAGCATCGGTACTCCCCAACCGCCGGACAGTGTGTGCAGAACGCCGAAGGACAGCGGTCCCGCGGCCGAGACCACGTAACCGAGTCCCTGAGTGAAGCCCGACAGCCCGGAAGACCCTGCAGGAGTGCGCGTTCGAAGGTTGATCAGCGTCAACGACATCGGGAATGTCATCGTTCCGAGCCCGATGAGGCAGACCCAGACGACGGTACCGCTGGTCGGTGAGAAGTGCAGACCGCCGAATCCGACCAGGTAGAACACAGCCGCTGCGACGACGAGTCCGTACGGGTTCCGCCAACGGGCACACAACGACGGCGCGACGAAGGAGGCGATCAGCCCCATTGCACCGAACGCGGCAACGGAGGCACCTGCGAGTGCTTCACCGATGCCCGCGTCGGTGAGAATCATCGGAAGCCACGTCAGCATTGCGTACGTGATGAACGACGTCATCGCGAACATCCCGACCATTCCCCACGCCAACGGCGAACGCCAGATCTTGCCCGCAGGCTGCGCGCGGACGGCGGCAGAGCCTTTCGCACCCGTCACATCTGTGGTGTCGCGATCTCGCCGCATGAGCACGATGCCGAGCCACGGCAACGCTGCCGCCAGGCCGGCGAACGCCCAGATGCCGATCGAGATTCGCCAACCGTGGGCTTCGGCGACTGGTACGGCGAGCAGCGGTGGAACCATCGTGCTGATCTGCATCGCACAGATATAGATGGTGCTGACCATCGCCAGCCGATCGGAGAAGTACCGTTTGACCAGCGGCGGAATCACGACGTTGCCGATGCCCATGCCTGCGAGGGCGACCGCGGACAGCAGAAGCAGCGATCCGGTGCCCGGGGCGAACGCGCGTGTCGCCATGCCGACCGTTGTCAACAGCATCGCGATCAACGCTGCGCGTTCGAGACCCGTTCGCTTCGCGATGAACGGCGTGAGCAGCCCGGAAACGGCGAACATCGCCGGTGGCAGCATGCCGACCAATCCGACCACCGTCGGACCGAAGTGCAGGTCTGCGCCGATCCGGCCGAACAGCGGGCTTATCGAGGTCACCGCCGCGCGCAACGTGAGCGCGGACAACACGATGGCAGCGAGGACGAGTACCCGACCACGAAGCAGATGCGCGACGGGAGCGCGGTCGTCGGTTTCGGTCGCTGCGATGGCACTCACAACCGAAATCATAGGATGACCGGATCATCTGGTGCAAAGCGTTAAACTGACCGACAGACCTGGAAAGACGACGGGGAGTCGCTCAGTGCAACAAGTTCAACGTTCCAGCCTGATCACACAGGTGACTGCGCAACTCCGCGAGGAGATCGTCACCCAACGATGGCCCATCGGTACTCGAATTCCGACCGAGAGCGAACTGTGCGAACTCACCGGCACCGGACGAAATACGGTGCGCGAGGCCGTTCAAGCCTTGGCCCACGCGGGAATGGTCGAACGCAGACAGGGATCGGGCACCTTCGTGATGGCCACCTCCGATCTCGGCGGCACACTCGGTAAGTACTTCGCCGACGCGCAGGATCGGGACGTGACCGAATTGCGGCGCACTCTCGAGGTCACCGCTGCCGTTCTCGCCGCCGAACGCAGGGATGCCGATGACATCCGCGCGTTGACCGACGCGCTGGAGCGTCGCAACAGATCCTGGGCGAACGATTCCGCCGAGGACGCAATCGCCATCGACGCCGAACTTCATCGGGCGATCGTCGCGGCCAGCCACAACGCGATCTATCTCGAATTCTACGACTCGCTTCTACCGATCATTCGGCAGACCATGCACCACCACGTCACCGCACACGGCAACGACTACTACGACGAGCACTCCGCCCTCGTGGACGCGATCGTCAGCGGCGATGCCGAGGGTGCACGGACAGCGTCGTCGACGTTCTTCGACGAGCTCGGACTCTCGGAGCAGTAGATACTGCAGAGCGAGAAGGTCCCTCTAGAGAAGCAGACGCACCAGGTCCGCAGTACGCGCCAGCCCAGGGAACGCCTCGGGGGTCGAACGCGGATGCAGAGCGTGCACCGAGAACCTGAAAATCAAGGCTCGCAACAACATCTGCGGCCACTCCGGCAGGTCCTCCCACCGACCGATGAGAGCGTCGTCCGCGCCTCCCCAGGAAATCGCGTCGACGACGGTCACCGCAGCCGCCCACGACGCTGGTCGCCAGTACGGCGCGATGTCAGTGATACCGGGTGCCTCGCTACCGTCGAACAGCACCGTGCCGAACAGGTCCCCGTGCACGAGTTGATCGACCGATTCCACCGGCTTCCGAAGGCTGGCGAGCTGCTTGACCAGCTCCAAGCTCTGTTTACCGTCGACCGACGTCACCTCGGGCGCTCCCGCTGCGCGCGCCGCGCGTAACGGGGTGGCTTCCCACGCGGCCCGATCGGCCGCGACGAACACGTCGGCGTCGGCCCACGGCGCGACGGGAGGCTGCACGAGGAAGCGTGGTCGATCCAGCTGTGACGTCGCGGAATGAAGTCGTACCGACAGCGAGACGACCTCGTCGTGCCGAGGCTCGGGCGAACCGACGATGAACGTGTCCGCTCGCCAACTGCTGACGACGTACCGTCCGTCGGTCGACCGCACCGGTCGCGCCAACCTGACACCGTCGACCGCCAACGTTTCGCGGACCTTCGCCGACCAGGCCGCGCGCGCATGATCGGTGACTGGAGAGAGGACGACGTCGCCGAGCCGCCACCCACCGTCCCAATCCGCACCGAGCGGAATCGGAGGTACGTCACGCAGCCCGAATGTGGAGATCACGTGTTGAGGAGGTTCCACTGAGCTCACAAGCGCCACGCTACCGCTTTTGCACTCGACGTCCCGCAGGCGCGCTAGTACACCGGAAGGGATGGATCGACCTGTGTGGCCCAGGCAACAATGCCGCCCTGCAAATGGACGGCATCGGCGAATCCAGCGCGCTTGATCACCGCGAGTGCCTCAGCGGAGCGAATGCCGGTCTTGCAATGCAGAACGATGCGACGGTCCTGCGGCAACTCGGGCAGAGCCTCGCCGGACAGAATGCGTCCTTTGGGGATCAGCGTCGCACCGTCGATACGAACGATGTCCCACTCGACTGGTTCCCGAACGTCGATCAATGCGATGTCGTCCGAACCCTTCAGCAGCTCGGCGAGCTCGGACGGGGTGATGGTCGATCCGTCCGCCGCCGCCACGCCCTCGTCTGAGACGACGCCGCAGAAGACGTCATAGTCGATCAGTTCGGTCACCGGTGTTCGGCCCGGATCGCGTTGAACCTTGATGGTCCGGTAGGTCATCGCCAGGGCGTCGTACACCATGAGCCGACCGAGGAGAGTGTCACCGATCCCGGTAATCAGTTTGATCGCCTCCGTCACCATGATCGAGCCGACCGATGCGCACAGCACGCCGAGCACACCACCTTCGGCGCACGACGGCACCATTCCCGGCGGTGGTGCTTCCGGGTACAGATCGCGGTAGTTGAGCCCGACTCCACCGGGCGCGTTCTCCCAGAACACCGAAACCTGACCTTCGAAACGGTAGATCGATCCCCATACGTACGGCTTGCCGGCGAGTATCGCCGCATCGTTGACGAGGTATCGAGTGGCGAAGTTATCGGTGCCGTCGAGTATCAGGTCGTACTGTTCGAACAGCTCGACCGCGTTGTCCCGGTCGAGCCTCGACTCGTGCAGTACGACGTCGACGCCGTCGTTGACTTCGCGAATGGAGTCACGCGCACTTGCCGCCTTCGAACGACCGACGTCGGAAGTGCCGTGGATGATCTGTCGCTGCAGGTTGGAGAGCTCGACATCGTCGAACTCGACGATTCCCAGTGTCCCGATCCCCGCTGCGGCCAGGTACAGCAACGCAGGTGAACCGAGCCCACCGGCGCCGATCACCAGCACCCGCGCCGCGCGCAGCCGTCGCTGACCGAGAGTCCCGACGTCGGGAATGATCAGGTGTCTGCTGTACCGAGCGACCTCGTCGTAGGACAGCGCACCAGCAGGCTCGACCAACGGTGGCAACACGGTCATGGGTTCTCACTCCTTGCGCACTACCGACTGAGGTGACCGAGTGTCACGATCGGCGCATCCAAACTACCTTCGCGTCAGCTACGCGGGTACGGCCACGGATTGAACCTGCACGTCTTGCCGTCCATCGGCACCACGCCCGCCGGATCCAACCGAGCGATGTCGTCGTTCGCAGTGCCGAATGTCTGCTGCATCATGACCGGCGCGAGCCCACCGTCGGTCTCACACGGCTGATGTTGCTGATAGCCGATGGCATGTCCGACCTCGTGGTTGATCTGGTACTGGCGGTACGAACCGATGTCGCCTTGGAACGCGATCGCACCCCGTACCCAGCGTGGCTCGTTCAATACGACCCTGTTGATTCCAGGGTTGTAGCAGGACACCTCGAGCTGGATGTCGTACCCGCACGCCTGCCTGATGCTCATCTGCGACGTCAGCGAAATACGGAAATCCGGCTCCCCCTGATCGATCCGCCGAAACGCGAAGCGCGGGTCGTTGGTCCAGCTCTTCGGGTTCCCCAGCGTCTGATCTACCAACCGACCGAAAGATTCGTCTCCCCCGAACCCGACCGTGTCCACACCATCTTCCACCTCGACCGTGTAGGTGAACACGCGCTCGGTCCCCTGCCCCACCTGACCGGTCGATCCGGGCACGAGATGCCAGGTCCCCGCACCCTGAGCAGTGAAGACACCTCCGTCAGGCAGCTCACCAGATGGGATCGAGTCCGCGAAATTGCCGTCGGCTGCGGGAGGCACGCCGATGACCCCGGTCGAGTCGCCAGTGTCCGAACTGAGGGTGCCGAACCCTGGATTCGCCGCCTGGTCCGGGCTGACAGCAGCAGTCGTGGAGGGGTCGCCCGTGCGCACAGCGTCGATCACCACCAACGACGTCACCACGAGCAGAATCGGGATCGCGTATGCACGCCAGCCGTACACGGATGTGAACTTGCCGAGTTTCGACTGCTTCTTTGCCTGCCGCTCCGGACGCGGAGTTCTGCTGCGGTGCGGTTCGGTCCGCGCGGTCGGGTCCCACTGCGCCCGAAGAGGCTGGTGCGAACCCCGTCCGCCGACCTCGCGGGGTAGGTCTTGCGGCTCACCGTCGTCGAACCCGCGTGAGTATCCCGTCTCGACACGCCTGGCGCCACGAGACGACCCGGCAGGCGCACCGCGACGGCTACGTCGGGTACCGCCGTATTCGGTACCGCCGTATTCGGTACCGCCGTATTCAGTACCGCCGTATTCAGTGCGGTCGTGCCCAGCGTCGCCCCATGTCCTTCCGCTGCTCGGCGGCCCGCCTCGGTCATCCACCTCGCCAGAATCTCACAGACAGTCCGATCCTCCGCTCGCCGCGCCGATGTTTGTGCGGTGGAACAAACCCCTCGACCGAATAGATGGGCGATACCGGGATCGATGCGCCTACTTGCTGGGACCACTCACGGCGACAGGCGCCCCGCCATCCCATCACAGCGAGCGGTGGCGGGTATCGTTGCTCTTCGATCTGCGCTACAGCTTTCCTGGCGGCCACTTCGGCAGCGGCACGCCGCACAGGTTCGCACTACAAGCGCAGTGACGATGCGGATGGGAATTACCACAATGACAGAACTCGCAGATCGGATGTCCTCGGACCGTCCGGCCTCTCCTGCCAGCCGTCGCAGCGCACGGCTGCCACGCGACGCACGACGCGCTCAGCTGCTCGCGGCTGCGAGCGAGATTTTCGTGAACCGCGGGTATCACGCGTCGGGCATGGATGAGATCGCCGAATGTGCAGGGGTGAGCAAGCCGGTCCTGTACCAGCATTTCCCGGGCAAGCTGGAGTTGTACCTCGCCGTGCTGCAGAGCTACGTCGACACACTGATCGCCGGAGTACGACAGGCGCTCCGGTCGACGACGGACAACCGCAAACGTGTCCGTGCAGCCGTGCTTGCCTTCTACGATTTCGTCGACACCGACACGCAGGGTTTTCGCCTCGTGTTCGAGTCGGATCTGATGGGCGATCCCCAGGTCAACGCGCGCGTCGAACAGGCGACCGAGGCGTGCGTCGATGCTGTGTTCGACCTCGTCGCGCATGATTCCGGTCTCGACCCCTACCGCGCTCGGGTGCTGGCGGTGGGACTCGTCGGTGCCAGCCAGTTCACGGCTCGCTACTGGTTGGAAGCGGATCGGCCGATCTCGAAGGAAGACGCCGTCGATACAACCGTCTCGCTTGCGTGGGGCGGCCTCTCGCACGTCCCACTCCAGGCGCCCTGACAACTGGCACCTGCCACAGCCAACAGATCCAACACGGCCGCGTATCGAATACTCGATACGCGGCCGTGTTCGATCTATGAACGCTCTTTTCGGTCACGCTGCTGCACGACCATCGCCAACTAGATGGTGGCGAAGCCGACCTTGCGGGAGTCCGCTGGACCGATCTCGACGTAGGACACCTTGGCGGACTGTACGAGGTACTTGCGGCCCTTGTCGTCGACGAGCTGAAGCACATCCTTCTTGCCCGCGAGCGCCTCGGACACGAGCGCCTCGACCTCTTCCGGGGACTGGGCACTGTTCACCACGAGCTCGCGAGAACTTTCCGACACACCGATCTTGACCTCCACGGCCAACCTCCGAACTCAATAGACAACTTCAGCTGCTTCGCCTAAAGGCTAGTGCAGCGCGCACCCGACAGGCTCGTCCCCTCGGTGTGCTGTCAGCGAACACCGCCAGTCATACCAACCCGAGAACCCGCATACGTTCGGCGTGCTGCTCCTGCATGCGGTCGAACAGCGCCGCAACTCCGTTGAGGTCCCCGGATGCGGTAATGACCAGATCGGTCAAACTCTCCCGCTGCGCGAGAACGTACTGAGCCTGCGTGATCGCCTCGCCCAACAGACGACGTCCCCACAGCATCAGGCGGGCTTTGTCCTGCGAACTGGCGCTCACTTGCTTGGACACCTCGTGGACGACGAACTCGGAGTGCCCCGTCTCTGCCAGCACCTCGCGCACGGTCGACGCCACGGCCGGATCGAGCGTGTGTGCGATCTCGCGATAGAAGTCGGCTGCTAGGCCGTCGCCGACGTACGCCTTCACGAGCACCTCCATCCACGTGGACGGGTTCGTCGACGCGTGATAGTCGTCGAGTGCGCGCACGAAGGGGTCCATCGCCGAGTACACCTCGACACCTCGGTCGGACAGCGCCTGCACGAGGGTTTCGAAGTGACTCATCTCGGCCGCAGCCATGCTGGCGAGTGCAACTCTGCCCTGCATCGACGGTGCGGTGCGCGCGTCCTCGGCCAACCGATAGAACGCCGAGATCTCGCCGTAAGCGAGCACCGCGTACAACTCGGATACGCCAGGATGGTCGAAGGCGATGCGCACGTCGTCGGGTCCCTCCGCTTCGGACTGTCGTACTGCGTCGGTGACCGGTTCAGGCGAGTGGGCTCCCATGAGTGACGATCGTAGTCGCGCGGTGCGCTCCGTCCGCCGCCGAGGACATGCGAGGATTCTCACCCCACGACTAGCCTGCGTTCGAGCGCGCCGGAGCACGATACGTGCTTTGCGCAGTCGGCAAGCTACCATGGTGGTCGGATCGCCACCTGGACCGATGACACGGACCGAACAATCACGAACGCGGCGGTCCGCACCGACAATGTGTGCGCACCTGATCCGGGTCGCTACGACTGCTTCGCCGCCTGTCGAGTACCACTCGTTCCACCGACACGGCTGAGGCTCGATGCGATATCACAACCGGGATCTAGGGCATCGACTACGGCCGGCAATAGGCCAATGCCCTTCCTTGTGCGCACGTGTGAACACGAGGAAGGCCAGACCCCTGAGCAAGATCGTTATCGACCAAGAACCCGAGACCGGCGACACGACTTTGTCCGCCCAGCTCGACGACACTCACGTGCCCCCAACGTTCGCCGAACTCGGCGTGCGAGAAGACATCGTCCGGTCTCTAGCGGACATCGGAATCGAACGCACGTTCGCCATCCAGGAGCTGACGCTCCCGCTGGCGCTAGCCGGCGACGATCTCATCGGCCAGGCACGCACCGGAATGGGCAAGACCTTCGGCTTCGGCGTGCCGCTCCTGCATCGGATCTCCACCACGGACTCCGGAACCACAGCGCTCGACGGCACGCCCCGAGCTCTGATCATCGTCCCGACACGTGAGCTGTGCGTCCAGGTCAGCTCGGACCTCGCGAACGCATCGAAGTATCTGAAGTCGAACGGCAAGCACGTCGAAGTCCTCTCGATCTACGGTGGTCGCCCCTACGAGGCTCAGATCAGCGCACTCCAGAAGGGCGTGGACGTCGTCGTCGGCACCCCTGGTCGCCTGCTCGACCTGGCCAAGCAGGGACACCTGATCCTGGGCAAGATCGGCGTCCTCGTTCTCGACGAGGCCGACGAGATGCTCGATCTCGGCTTCCTCCCCGACATCGAACGTATTCTCGGAATGGTGCCGGACAAGCGGCAGACGATGCTGTTCTCGGCGACGATGCCGGGTCCGATCATCACTCTCGCCCGCACGTTCCTGACCCAACCGACTCACATTCGCGCAGAAGAAGCCGAGTCCTCGGCCGTTCACGACCTCACCGCGCAGCACATCTACCGAGCGCACGCGCTCGACAAGGTGGAAATGGTGTCGAAGGTGCTTCAAGCCAATGGTCGAGGCGCGACGATGATCTTCACCCGAACCAAGAGGACGGCGCAGAAAGTCGCCGACGAACTCTTGGAGCGCGGCTTCGCGGTCGGTGCCGTGCACGGCGACCTCGGCCAGATACAGCGGGAAAAGGCACTCAAGAAGTTCCGTACCGGTGGCATCGACGTCCTCGTCGCCACCGATGTCGCCGCACGCGGCATCGACATCGACGACGTCACGCACGTCATCAATTACCAGTGCCCCGAGGACGAGAAGACCTATGTGCACCGCATCGGACGCACCGGACGCGCAGGCCGCACCGGTATTGCGGTCACCCTCGTCGACTGGGACGACATCCCTCGCTGGCAGCTGATAGACAAGGCGCTCGGCCTCGACATTCCTGACCCTGTGGAAACGTACTCGAGCTCACCGCACCTGTTCGAGGAACTCGACATCCCAACCGGGGTTGCCGGTTCGGTCAAGAAGACGAACGTGGAGCAGAAGGCCGAGAAGTCGACGGCCGACGCGTCAACGGCTGCACCCGCTGACGACTCGGCCTCGGCCGAGTCCGACAAGCCCGCCACACCGCGTCGAAGCCGGTCGCGTAGACGGACCCGAGCAGGACAGACCGCGAGCGGTCACACCGAGTCACCGGGCGACACGACGGCAACGGGCGATCAGGCTGCGACCACATCCGCCGAGTCGTCAGGCTCCGACGCGGGCGCGGACCAGGACGGCGGCGAAGCATCGGCGCCGCGCAAGCGTCGTCGACGTCGCCGCTCCCCGGCATCGGCTGCGTCCGGACAACCGGCGGCCGAGTAACCTTTCACCGTGCTTGCTCCCGAACGTCGCCGACGGTCGGATCTCGTTGCCGCGGCAGTTTTGGCCGTTGTCGTGGTGCTTGCTCTCGCTGTGATCTGGGTTCAGAGCGACGCACGTGGAACGACGTCCGACACTGCGCAGACCCCGCTGACTCAGGCGAACACCGCGACAGTTGTCCCGGAGTCCCTGACCGAACGTTGGCGAGCGCAGAGCCCGATCACGAAAACTCCGGTCGTGACCGGCAGTTCCGTGATCGCCGGTGACAACACCACCGTGACCGGGATCGACCCGACGACCGGCGCCGCTGCGTGGAGCTACCGCCGCGATGTTCCGTTGTGTGCTGTCACCGGTGCATGGAACACCGCCGTCGCGGTGTTCTCCGACGACCGCGGCTGCGCACAGGTCACCGAACTGGACGGTGCCAGCGGAACACGTAAGGCGCAGCGGACGAGCGACGCAGACGCCACTGTGCACCTCACCGAGGATGGGACGTACGTGACGTCACTCGGTGACTCCAGAATGGAATTGTGGCGTTCGGACCTGGTCCGCACCCTCGAGTACGGCCGCGTGGACGCCCCGGTGAACCCCAACAGCCAGCCCCGAACCGGTTGCACGCTTCTGTCCTCGGCGTCCAACAGTTCGAGACTCTCAGTTCTCGAGCGCTGTCCCGGCGAATCCGCGGCGAGACTCACTACGCTCGACCCAGCACCCGACGACGCGGGAAAGCCGGAGGAATTCGGTTCGAGCGTGGTCGCGTCATTGACTGGACCGGACGGACCGATCGATGGCGCCTCGATACTCGCCACCTCGGGCGACCGTAGTGCGTTGGCGATCCCAGCACACTCCGGTAGGCCCGCGAGGATCGCAGTGTTCGACGGAAGTGCGCAGCCACTGACCGAGTTCGACTTACCACCGGGCACCCTCGACGAACCGGCACCCGAGTTGTCGCCGGCAGTGACGAAGGCATCGAATGTGTTCAGCTGGTGGACCGGAACCGGCACCATCGCACTGAGTTCGAGCGACCTGTCCCCGCAATGGTCCCTGCCGGGCGCGCTGGGACCGGGGGTGTCGATGGCCGGCCGTCTGCTGATACCGGTGCCGAACGGAACAGTCGTCATCGATCCCGCCACGGGAACACCGGAACGGACGATTCCGGTCGACCGCGGCGACTACACCGGGCCCGTCGGAACTTCGGTGGTCGGCGACGTCGTCGTCGAACAGCGCGGCAGCGAGATAGTAGCGCTGGCCTGATGGCCGGACTCGACGAACGGATCAGCTGTTGGCGTCGGGTGAATACGTCTGCAGCGCCGATCCGTTCTGCCAGTAGTCGAGAAGATTGATCGCCAGCTCTCGATATGCCTGCGCGCCCTTGCTCTTTCGGCCCGACAGTACGGTCACACCCGACGCGGACGCCTCGGCGAACCGGACAGTGCGTGGGATCGGCGGCGCCAGCACCGGGAGCGCGTAGCGATCCGAGACATCGCTGAGGACGTCACGGCTGTGCGTCGTGCGCGCGTCGAACAACGTGGGTAGTGCACCCAGCAAGGTCAGTTCCGGATTGGTGATCTGCTGTACCTCGGAGACGGTGCGCAGGAGTTGTCCGACTCCCCGGTGCGCGAGAGTCTCGCACTGAAGAGGTACCAGCACCGAGTGCGCAGCGGTCAAACCGTTCAAAGTCAGAACGCCGAGTGACGGCGGACAGTCGATGATCACTACGTCGAAATCGTCGAGAACCGAAGCAAGAGCGCGCTTCAGCGCGTATTCCCGGCCTGCACGCATGAGCAGCAACGCCTCGGCACCCGCCAGATCGATCGTCGCGGGCAGCAAGACAATTCCCTCGTCGGTTTCGACCAACACATCGGCGATTGCTGCGTCACCGGTGAGCACCTCGTGCACCGAGGACTGGAGTTTGTCGGGATTGTGCCCGAGCGAGAAGGTGAGACACCCCTGAGGATCGAGATCCACCACGAGAACTCGTTGATCGTGCGCGTGCAGCGCCGCCGCAAGAGATGCCACCGTGGTGGTCTTCGCGACGCCGCCCTTCTGGTTGGCAACCGCCAGTACTGTCGTCACACCCTTGATCCTTGCCTACTCGGACGCGTGGAGCCAGACAGAGGCGGTTGTGGGCGCGTCGAGAGAGTCAGTGAAGCAGCACCGGCGTGGACGCGTCTGTGCCCTCGACCGGCGTGATCTTCTTTCGTGGCAGGAAGAATGCGGGGACGAAGGTGAGCACGATGAGAACGAGCGCGACCATGAACGTCGTTCCGAAAGCGCTCGCCGAGATGTCGAGTGCATCGGTGGACGAGGTCGCGTTCGCGGCATTCTTCAACTGATTGGTCAGGACAACGGACATCACGGCAGTACCGATCGAACCCGCAGTCTGCTGGACGATGTTCATCAACGTCGACCCGCGGGCGACGTTGTGATCGGTCAGTGTCTGCAGCGCCGCCGTCATGATCGGCATCATCGTCGAACCGAGGCCCATGCCCATCACGAACAACGCACCCAGAAGGACGACGTACGACGTATCGGCACCGACCTGAGTGAATACAGCCATTCCTGCGGTGATGAGCACCATTCCGCCGAGCACGATCTTGCCCGGCCCCATCCGGTCCGCAAGCATGCCCGCGATCGGCATCGTCAACATTGCGCCCAGTCCCTGCGGTGCGAGCAGCAAGCCGGCTGCAAGAGTCGTCTCGCCACGAATCTGGAGGAAGTAGCTGGGGAACAGCAGCCCGGCACCCATGAACGCCACCGTGAACAGCACGGTCGTGAGAACTGCCACGGTCAGCGCGCGATTGGCGAACAGACGTAGGTCGATCAGCGGATGCTCGGTTCGAAGCGCATGGAAGACGAACAGCACCACCAATACCGATCCGATGATCGCCGGCGCGAGAACCCGCGTTGCCAGCACCGTTTCGGTTTCGGGTATCGAGGAGACACCGAACAGGAACAATGCCAGGCCCGGCGACAGCATGAGCATGCCCCGGAAGTCGAACGCTTCCGACGGAGTCGGGTTGTCCTTCGGAAATATCACGATCGCGGCGACCAGTGCGACGGCGCCGATCGGGACGTTGATGAGGAAGATCCAGTGCCAACTTGCGGCCTCGAGCAGCCATCCGCCGAGGATCGGCCCGCTGATCGGCCCGAGCAGCATCGGCACACCGAGGACCGCCATCACTCGCCCGATCCGTTCCGGCCCCGCGGCACGAGTCATGATCGTCATTCCGAGCGGCATGAGCATGCCGCCACCGAGACCCTGCACGACGCGGAACGCGATCAACGTGGTGATGTCCCACGCAAAACTACACAGCACCGAGCCGAGCACGAACAGGATGAGGGCGGTGATGTACAGGCGCTTGGTTCCGAATCGGTCGGCCGCCCATCCGGTCAACGGAATCACGGTCGCGAGCGCCAGCGTGTACCCCGTCATGGTCCATGCAGCAGTTGCGTAGGTCGCGTCGAATACCTCCATGAACGTCGGCAATGCAACGCTGACGACGGTGACATCGAGGATGGACATGATTGCACCGAGAACAACCACGCCGGCGACCTTCAGAACGGTTGAATCGAGCTTGTCCGGGGTGCCCGGAGCCGGTCCGGACGTTCCTGCCTGCGTCATGTGAAGAGTCCTTCGTGTTGTGGCGAGCAGGACTACTGCAGCACCGGGCGGCCGGACGACCCGACACAGTATTCCCTTCGCGGCCGCGCGGCTCAATCCATTTTGCGGAGGTATCTGTCCTGGTGCCTGTGACACCCGACACGGCATCGATTACTGGGCACGGCATCATTGCGACCATGAAGACAACTCCCCCGCGACCCGCCGAATCGTCCGGCGCTCCTGGACGTGTCGTGCTCCTACGTCACGGACAGACCGAATGGGCTACGACCGGACGGCACACCGGCACTACGGATGTGCCGCTGACCGACGTCGGCGAACATCAAGCAGCGTCGGCGGGTCTGCTTGTCGGCGAGTTGGATCTTCGGACGCCTCTTGTCATCAGCAGCCCCCGATCGCGTGCGCTTCGAACAGCTCGACTGGCGGGCCTTACCGTCGAGCGCGAATGGGATGCCCTGGTCGAATGGGACTACGGCGACTACGAGGGTCTGACGTCTCCCGAGATACAGCAGACTGTGCCGAACTGGACAGTGTGGACGCACCCATGTCCAGGTGGCGAGTCGATCGACCAGATCAGCGCGCGAGCCGACCTCGTCTTGTCCGTCGTCCTCCCGGCGTTGAGGGAGCGAGACGTCGTTCTCGTCGGCCACGGCCACTTCTCGCGAGCCCTGCTGACACGGTGGTTGGAATTACCGGTCTCGGAGGGCAAGCGGTTCGCGATGTCCCCCGCTGCGTACTCGGTCCTCGGCTTCGAACACTCGTACCGACAGCTCGTGGTCCACAACATCCACCCATCGGTGCGTACCGGACGCGACCGGGAGCCTGCCCGATGATCAGGCGCGTAACGGCGGACGACGTATCGGCGATCACCGGACTGATCTACGAGCTCGCCGACTACGAGAAGTCGCTCGACCAGTGCTCCGTACGCCCCGAACAGGTGCACGCGGCTCTGTTCGGGACGAATCCTTCCGTGTTCGCGCACGTCGCAGAAGTCGACGAAACCGTCGTCGGCGTTGCATTGTGGTTTCTGAACTTCTCCACCTGGGACGGAGTCAACGGAATCTACCTCGAAGACCTCTTCGTCCAGCCCGCGTTTCGCGGCTCCGGACTCGGCACCGAACTCCTGGCCGCATTGGCCGCAGAGTGCACCAGAAACGGGTATACCCGGCTGAGTTGGTGGGTTCTCGACTGGAACGCCCCGTCCATCGGCTTCTACGAGTCACTCGGGGCTGTGGCTCAGGACGAATGGACGACGTTCCGGATGACTGGTGACGCCCTTGCCTCGTTGGCTGCCCGCACCGCCCCTGCCGACTAGGACTTACAAGTCCTCGTCGACGTGAGCGTATTCGGCGGCCATCCATCTCGACGACGGCGGGCTGAAGAGCAGGACGAGAATTGCGACCACGCACGTACCGAGGAGTATTCCGTACAGAGGCTGGTGCGAATCGGTGAGCAAGGACCACACGACCGGCAGCAGCAGCAACTGCACGACGAGTGCGATCGCCCTCCCCCAGCGCTTGCCGAGTATCAAAGCGACGCCGGCTGCACCGACGACGGCACCCACGACAGCAAACCACCCCGCAGTTCCGTAGCCGTTGGCCACTTCGTCCTCGACGCCATTGACCGCGCGTGTCAGAAGGACGACGGACGCGGCCAGCGCAACGGCACCTTCGAGCGCCACGAGGACACCGGCGGCCCTGAACGTCGGAGGTGGCACCTTGGGCAGAAGTGGCGTCGACACTCGGTCAGCCTAGAACACCGGTTCCGCAGGGCAGGTCAGGACGGGAGCCCGCGAATCGACCCACTAGGCTCGTATTCCGTGCGCGCGCTCCTGATCGTCAACCCGAATGCGACGTCGACGACCCCAGCTGCTCGGGACCTGTTGGCGCACGCTCTGTCCAGTCGGGTGCGGGTCACGGTCGCACATACGACTCATCGGGATCACGCAGCCGAGTTGGCGCAGCAGGCCCGCGAGGACGGCGTCGGGCTGGTGATCGTCCACGGCGGTGACGGCACCGTCAACGAGGTGATCAACGGCCTTCTAGGAGTGCCACTGCCGACGTCGATGCGTGCGGTCACGATCGGCGCGATCCCTGCCCTGGCGGTGGTACCCGGCGGCAGTGCGAACGTGTTCGCCCGATCACTCGGCATCCACGCCGACCCGGTGGCGGCCACGAACCAATTGATCGACCTGCTCGCTGCGCGGTCGAGAAGAACGATCGGCCTCGGCCACTGCGACAACCGCTGGTTCACGTTCAACGCCGGCCTCGGTCTCGATGCGGAAGTGTGCCAGGCGATCGACGCAGGCAGGAAGGACGGGGGTCCGGTGTCTGCGACGCGCTATGTGCGCGCAGCCGTGAAGGCGTTCTTCAGAAACAAACGCCACGATCCGAAACTGACTGTCGTAATTCCCGATCACGATCCGGTAACGGGCATTCATTACGCCTTTGTTTCCAACTCGAGTCCGTGGACCTACCTCAACGAACGCCCGGTTCATACCAATCCAGGAACCTCGTTCGATACCGGACTCGGACTGTTCGCCATGACCACCACCCGAGTGCTTCCGAGTCTGAACGTGGCGCGTCAGCTACTGTCACACGGCTCGGAACCGAAGTCTCGCAAGCTTTTTCGGGTGGACGATGTCCCACACATTCGGATCACCGCCAGCGAACCGATCGGACTTCAAATGGACGGGGACTACCTCGGACTACGAACCGAGGCGGACTTCTTCGCCACTCCGTCCGCGATGGACGTCATCGCTCCTCAACCGGACTGAACCCCTGGCCGCAGACTGACACGAACGGGACAAAAAGGGCGCCGCATACCCGCTCACCGCGCGTTTGCTGAAAAAACCTCTGCGCGATCCCGACCGAACGGGTACAAAGGAGCGCAGGACGGTTAAGTCAGCCTAACAGAGTGAGCTTGACCACGGACACACGGCTATCTCTTGACTTCCCCTAAGTTCGTGAAAGCATTCACAAGCAACAGTGCGGAAACATTGGATACGCACGAGTGAACATCAGCTGACAAATGTAAGTACAGAAAACGAAACGGCGCCTATGGCGCCCGGTAAGGAGCAGAGGATGGACTGGCGCCACAAAGCGATCTGTCGCGACGAAGACCCGGAGCTATTCTTCCCAGTGGGGAACAGCGGCCCGGCGCTTGCGCAGATCGCCGATGCCAAGGTCGTCTGCACGCGGTGCCCTGTAACCGCTGAGTGCCTGTCGTGGGCACTCGAGTCCGGCCAAGATGCCGGCGTGTGGGGTGGAATGAGCGAAGACGAGCGCCGCGCGCTCAAGCGTCGCAATGCACGCACGCGAGCACGGAGCTCCGTCTAGCCACATCCGGCGACCGCGTGAATCGAACCTCTTCACGGTTCGGACGCGAAGCCCAACAAAGCAACAGGACCCGGCTCCCTTCAGGGGCCGGGTTCTTTGCTGTCCCTACCCTTTTCGGTGTGACGACGGCGCGACGACGGAATGAGTCACAGACGGTACGCCCTTGCGGCCGAGTGGAACTCGAAGCGATGCATCCGTACCTCCCCCTGCTGCCGGATGCAGCCCGAGCGAACCGCTCAGTTCGACGGAGACGAGCGTTCGCACGATTTGCAGCCCCAGCCCCTCCGCCTTCTCCAGTGAGAATCCGGGAGGCAGTCCGCGACCGTCGTCATGGATGACGACGTCCAACCACCGCGCGGATCGATCCGCGGAGATCCGCACGACCCCCGCGGACCCCGCGTCGAAGCCGTGCTCCATGGCGTTCTGCACCAGTTCGGTCAACACCATGACCAGCGGAGTCGCGCGCTCTGCAGAGAAGACGCCGAGCCTGCCCTCGCGTACCACTCGCACGCGCGGATTGACCGTGGCGATATCGAGCATGATCGGGACCAGACGATCCACGATCTCGTCGAGATCGATTTCCTCGTCGACGGACATCGACAGCATCTCGTGAACGAGTGCGATGGAGGTCACTCGACGCACCGACTCCGAGAGCGCGACACGAGCCTCGGCGTTCTCCAACCGCCTCGACTGCAATCGCAGGAGCGCTGCAACCGTCTGCAGGTTGTTTTTCACTCGATGATGAATCTCACGAATGGTGGCATCCTTGCTCAGCAAGGCGCGATCACGACGTTTGACCTCCGTGACGTCGCGAACGAGCACGATCGCGCCCACCGACCGCCCGGCCGGTCGGAGTGACAGCGTTCGAATCAGCACCGTTGCGCCCCGAGCGTCGGCCTCCATGCGATGTCCTTCACTGCCGGACAGCGAGGAACGAATATGGTCGGCGATCTCCTGGGAATCGAACGGATCGGTAATGAGCGACCGCGTGACCGAGGCCAGATCGCGCCCGGAGAGTTCGGTGGCCAATCCCATTCGGTGATAGGCAGACAGAGCGTTCGGGCTGGCGTAGACAACCCTGCCCTCGGTGTCGAGACGGATGAATCCGTCGCCTGCGCGAGGCGAAGAATTGATATCGGTTCTTTCGTCGGGCGTCGGAAACGTGCCCTCGCTGATCATCCTGGACAGGTCGTCGGCGCAATCACGATAGGCGATCTCGAGCGCGCTCGGCGGCCGCTGGCGAGTCGGGTTGGCGTCACGGGTGAGAACGCCGATGACGTGCTCTCCGCACCGAACCGGAACGCTCTCCGTGTCGGCACCGTCGCCGCCGACGATCTGGCGCGTGATCAGCGAATCGATGACGTTCGGATGCTCCGCCTCGGACACGACCGCGCCGACCATGTCCTGGGTGAACACCGTCGGCGCCGTCGTCGGTCTGCACTGTGCGACACACAGAACCTTCGCGTCCGGGCTCCCCTCGACGTCGTCGGTTCCTACCCACAGCAGAAGGTCAGCGAACGACAGGTCGGCCAACAGTTGCCACTCGCCGACCACTCGCTGCAGATGGTCGACTGCTTCGCCGGACAGGTCGGTGTGTTCGGCGAGAAGGTCACTGAGTGTCGACACGACAGCCGACGACTAGGACACGACGGCGATAAGATCGCCCTGCTGGATCACGTCGCCCACGTTCACATCGATCCTGCTGACGGTGCCTGCAGTCTCTGCCAGGACCGGGATCTCCATCTTCATGGACTCCAGGACGACAAGGGTGTCCCCTACCGCGACGGTGTCTCCTTCGGTGACCACGATCTGGAACACGGTCGATACCATCTCCGCGCGTACGTCCTCGGCCATGACAATTCCTCTCGTTCACTTCGCTGTTTCGCAGCTGGTTTCGACACCCGTGAGGGCACAGCCGGTCACACGTGAAAGACTGTAGTGAACAAGTAGAGAGGAGCTCATCATGGGTAAGCGTGGGCGCAAGAAGCGCAGTCGCAAGAACAACAAGGCTAATCACGGCAAACGTCCGAACAGCTGACGAATTGCCGCGAGACACAGCAAAGGCCGGGAAGCACTGCTTCCCGGCCTTTCTGATGTTCTCGTACGACTCAGTCGGTCTCGGTCTGCTTGATGAAAACCGTGCGCCTGATCTCGATACTGAGCCGCTCGCGCAATCCCGCAGGTGCTTGATCGCCTCCGCACTTGCGGCTGATGAGACTCTTGACCTTCTCCTCGATGCCGTAGGCGGCGAAGCAGGAACCGCACTCGTCGATGTGGCGCTGTAGCCGAGCTCGGCTTCCTTCGTCGCACTCGTTGTCCAACATCAGCCAGACGTCAGCGATGACCGCCGAGCAGTCGAGCCGTTCGAACTGCTGATTCATTGCGTCCGCTTCTTCGTTCGCATCCGATGTCACTGCGAGACCTCCTGCTCGTGCGCATCCACCGCACCGTTGCGATTGAAACCACGTTCACGCGCCACGTCCGACAGCAGGCCCCGCAACTGCTTGCGCCCGCGGTGCAGCCGTGACATCACGGTTCCGATCGGTGTGCCCATGATCTCGGCGATCTCCTTGTACGGAAAGCCCTCTACATCGGCGTAGTACACGGCCATGCGGAATTCTTCCGGCAACGACTGCAGCGCTGCCTTGATGTCGTCGTCCGGCAGCGCGTCGAGTGCTTCGACCTCGGCGGACCGCAGACCGGTCGAGGTGTGTTCGGCCGTAGCAGCGAGCTGCCAGTCGGTGATCTCCTCGGTCGGGTACTGCGCTGGCTGACGCTGCTTCTTCCGATACGAGTTGATGTAGGTGTTCGTCAGAATGCGGTAGAGCCACGCCTTCAGGTTCGTCCCCTCGCGGAACGATCGGAACGCGGAATACGCCTTGATGTACGTTTCCTGGACCAGATCCTCGGCGTCTGCCGGGTTTCGGGTCATCCGCAATGCGGCGCCGTAGAGCTGGTCGAGCATCGGGAGCGCGTCGCGCTCGAAACGCTCGGTCAGATCCGCGGCCGATTCCGCTGCCGACTCGGCCGCCACCTGAGCTGGGCGCTCGACTTCCTCCACACTGATCCCTTCGGTAGCCCTGTTCGACCAGGTTACCGCGGGCACAGAGATGTCTTTCACGTAGATCGCGCTCGACTCGACAGGTCGCACCCGTTCGATCGTCGTCCGCTCGGTCGTCGCGACTGCCACAGCCGATCCCTTCCTTCCACATTTCATGTACCTGTTTCGAACACCACACTCGCGCTCGGTGTTCCCTGGCTCGAAGTGGCGTACGGCATCACGCTCGCTACTGTGGCCTCATGTCCGGAGCATCGACACCTGCGCTCGCTCTGTTGCTCGGGCAGAAAGTGGGCCATCGTGTGCACTCCTACGATCACGATCCACGGTCCGAGTCGTTCGGTACCGAAGCCGCGGACGTGCTCACCGACCGCCTCGGCGTCGTACCCGAGCAAATATTGAAGACACTCGTCATCAGGTGCGCCGACAACTCACTTGCAGTTGCAGTCCTGCCCGTCACCGCGACCTTGTCACTCAAGAAGGCCGCGTCCGCGCTCGGCACCAGGAAGATCGTCATGGCCGACCGGATCGAGGCCGAGCGAACGACCGGGTACGTCTTCGGTGGAATTTCGCCGCTCGGGCAGAAGCGATCACTCGCTACCGTGGTCGACATATCGGCATTGCAGTGGGACCGCGTGCTGTGCAGCGGCGGGCGGCGTGGCCTCGAAATCGAACTCGATCCCCGTGATCTCGTGCGACTCGCCCACGCTGTGACGGCTCCCGTCGCGACACGCTGATCGCCGATGCGCAAGGATAGTGCTGTGAGTACCTGGCCCGCACCGACGTCGTCGTTCCCCGTCCACGCGACGGTCACCCTGCCTGGATCCAAGTCCATCACGAACCGGGCCCTGATCATCTCGGCTCTGGCGTCCGCTCGATCGACCGTGACTGGAACGCTCCGAAGCCGCGACACCGACTTGATGATCTCGGCACTACGCGAAATCGGAATCGGAATCGACATCGATTCGACCGACCCGACATCGCTGACCGTGCACCCCGGCGCGGTTCGAGGCGGGACCGTCGACTGCGGCCTGGCCGGCACCGTGATGCGATTTCTGCCTCCACTCGCGGCCCTCGCCACCGGAACAGTGTCCTTCGACGGCGACGAACAGGCCCGAACGCGCCCCCTGGACACCATCCTGGGCGCCTTGCGTGCCCTCGGCGCCGACGTGGACGGAGATGCGCTCCCGTTCACGGTGACGGGCACTGGAAGCCTGCGCGGCGGTACCGTCGACATCGACGCATCGGGCTCGTCCCAGTTCGTGTCCGGTCTGATGCTCTCGGCCGCACGATTCGACGAGGGCATCACGATTCACCACGTCGGCAAGCCCGTTCCTTCCATGCCGCACATCGAGATGACCGTCGACATGCTGCGTCACGCAGGCGTCGTCGTCGATACTCCAGCAGACAGCGGCGAAGCCGACACCTGGCGAGTACATCCAGGTCCGGTCGACGCCGTCGACTGGGTGATCGAACCCGATCTGTCCAATGCAACGCCGTTCCTGGCCGCTGCCGCCGTCACCGGTGGCGAGGTTCGGGTACCGAACTGGCCGTCGTCGACGACACAGCCCGGAGACGCGATCCGCCACATCTTGGAGTCGATGGGCGCTGCAGTAGAACTCGACGCGGGCACACTCGTGGTCCGAGGACCGAAGACCCTGCGCGGTCTCGATATCGATCTGCACGACGTCGGTGAACTCACCCCCACCGTCGCAGCACTTGCCGCGCTCGCCGACGGTCCGTCGCATTTGCGCGGAATCGCGCACCTACGCGGTCACGAGACCGACCGACTCGCAGCCTTGGTCACCGAGATCGGCAGACTCGGGGGGAACGCCGTCGAGACCGACGACGGACTCGACATCACTCCGGCCGAGTTGCACGGGGGCGTATGGCAGGCCTACGCGGATCACCGAATGGCGACTGCCGGTGCAATTGTCGGACTCGCGGTTCCAGGGGTTCACGTCGACGACATCGGTACGACCTCGAAGACCCTGCCCGGATTCGAGCTCCTGTGGGCCGACATGCTCGCAGGTTCGCCGGCCCATGAAGGGTCGTCGTCCTGACTCGCCGCTACGACGAGTCGGATGTCCGGATCCGTCCGGGCAAGAGTTCGCGACCCCGAACCAAGACGCGACCAGATCATGCCGATGCCGAGTCCGGCATGGTGGTGTCGGTCGACCGTGGACGATGGGGCTGTGTGCTCGGTGGTGACCCCGCGCGTCCGGTCGTCACCATGAGAGCCCGTGAACTCGGCCGCACCCCCATCGTCGTCGGCGATGACGTCGACATCGTCGGCGATCTCTCCGGCAAAGTGGACACCCTCGCACGAATCGTCCGCGTGTCCGAACGCCGTACGGTATTGCGCCGCACCGCCGACGACACCGATCCGTACGAGCGCGTGGTCGTTGCCAACGCCGAGCAACTTCTCATCGTCGCGGCCCTGGCTGATCCCCCGCCCAGGACCGGTTTCGTCGAGCGCGCGTTGGTCGCCGCATTCGTCGGCGGACTGAAGCCGATTCTGTGCCTCACCAAGAGCGATCTCAAGGATCCGTCCGAATTCGCCGCGGCATTCGCCGACCTGGACGTCCCGGTAGTCCTTGCCGGACAGAGCGAGGATCTGACCGAATTGACTGCGACACTGAACAACACCGTGACCGCGCTGATCGGTCACTCCGGCGTCGGAAAGTCCACTCTCGTCAACCGATTGGTGCCCGACGCGCACCGCGCCACGGGCGTAGTGTCCGGCGTCGGCAAAGGACGTCACACCTCCACGCAATCGGTGGCTCTACCACTGCCAGGTGGGGGTTGGGTGGTCGACACCCCAGGAATTCGCTCGTTCGGGCTTGCTCACATATCACCCGAGGACGTCGTGGCGGCCTTCTCCGACCTTGCCGACGCCATCGAAAACTGTTCGCGAGGGTGCACTCACCTCGGTCCCCCAGCCGATCCCGAATGCGCGCTCGACCAACTCACGGGCGACGCGGCTCGGCGCGTTGCTGCGGTGCGGCTCTTGCTGGAGGCAGTGCGCACCAACGACGCCTGGTAGCTAACTCCAGGCGTCGTCGACGCAGCCTATTTCCTCTTCTTCTGCTTCGACTCGCGAATGGCGGTACGCAGGCCGCGGCGCTTTCCGGTGGCGGGATCGACGGTCAGCAGCCCACCTGTTGCATTGGCGAACTTACGCTCCGATGCCGTTTCGGGCGCATCGTCCGCAGTTGCCTTGAGGTACTTGTTGGGCAGTGACAGCTTCGCGATCGTCCGCCATGACAACAGGTACTGCTTGCCGATCGATCCGGTGGTGTACGGCAGGTCGTACTTCTCAGCGAGCTCGAGGACGCGAAACTTGATCTCTCGCAACCGATTGCTCGGCAGGTCCGGGAACAGATGGTGTTCGATCTGGTAGCAGAGGTTGCCGCTCATGAATTCCATGACAGGGCCAGCCTCGAAGTTGGCGCTACCGAGCATCTGCCGCAGGTACCACTCGCCCTGCGTCTCGCCCTCCATGTCGGACTTCGTGAATTTCTCTGCGCCGTCGGGGAAGTGACCGCAGAAGATCACGGTGTTCGTCCAGACGTTCCTGATCATGTTGGCCGCGATGTTCGCCGTCAACGTGCTCTTCCAGGCCGGACCGGTGATCAGCGGATGCAGGACGTAGTCCTTGGCAATCTGCTTGCCGACCTTCTCGAGGACCTCGCGCCGCTTCTGCTCGAACTCGTCACGCGGCACTCGGCCCTTGGCCACCTTGCCCAGCTCGAGGTGCTGCAGCGCCACACCGTACTCGAAGAACAGCTGAAGCAGCAGGTTGTACACCGGGTTGCCGAGATTGAACGGCTTCCAACGCTGGTCGCGGGTGACACGAAGCAGCCCGTAGCCGACATCGTCATCCATGCCGAGCACGTTGGTGTACTTGTGGTGAATGTAGTTGTGAGTCTGCTTCCAGTGCGCCGATGGACCGGTGTTGTCCCATTCCCACGATGTGGAGTGAATCTCCGGATCGTTCATCCAGTCCCACTGCCCGTGCATCACATTGTGCCCGAGCTCCATGTTCTCGATGATCTTCGCCACTCCGAGCATGCCGGTTCCGAGCAGCCACGCTGGACGCTTGCGACTCGCGAACAGCACTGCACGCCCACCGATTTCAAGTGATCGCTGCAGCCGGATCGTGTTGCGAACGTATCGAGCGTCCCGCTCGCCACGCGATGCTTCGATGTCACGGCGAATGGCGTCCAGTTCAATGCCGAGCGCCTCGACGTCTGCGTCGGTCAGATGTGCGTATTCCTTGATGTCCGATATCGCCACGGGTTACAGCCCTCCTGGCAGTCGACGGTGATGCACGTCGTGCACGTTCCGTCCCTACTGTACCGTAACCTACGGTCGCGTAGGTTACGTCTCCGAGGCTGTGATCGACTTCACTCGGTCCCGTTGCACCTTTGCCTGGCGCTTGGCTTCCTTCTTCGCGTTGCGCAGCGATACCCGCGCCTCCGCGATTGCCGAACGAAGCCCGCGCCGCTTGCCCGTCAACGGATCGATACGAAGAGCGTGCACGACCGGCGCGTCCCCGGTTCGGAACTTTCGCTCCGAACTGGTCTCGGGTGCATCGTCACTCGTCGCACGTAGCCAACTGTCCGGAAGCGACAGCTTGTGGATGGTCCGCAAGGCAAGCAGATACTGCTTCCCGAGAGATCCTGTCGTATACGGAAGGTCGTACTTCTCGCACAAAGCGTGCACTTTCTCGGAGATCTCCTCGTAACGATTGCTCGGGAGGTCCGGGAACATGTGATGTTCGATCTGATAGCACAGGTTGCCGCTCATGAACGCCATCACCTTGCCGGCCTCGAAATTGGCGCTGCCCAGCATCTGCCGCAGGTACCACTCGGCGCGGGTCTCGGATTCGAACTGCCCCACCGTGAACTTCTCTGCGCCGTCCGGGAAGTGCCCGCAGAAAATCACTGCGTATGCCCACAGGTTGCGGACGAGGTTGGCGGTCGCATTCGCAGTGAGCGTGCTCTTCCATGCCGGTCCGGTGAGCGCCGGGAACAGGACGAAGTCCTTGCCCACCTGACGACCGATCTTGCGCGCGAAAGCTCGGTTGGACGGCGAATCCCAGAAGCGCTTCTGGTGTTCCCCGTCGAGCTCTTTCTGAGCACCGAGGTCGTGCAGTGCGATGCCCCACTCGAACGTGGTGGCCAGCAACACGTTGGCAAGTGGCTGAAGGAGATTGATCGGTTTCCACGGCTCGTCGCGCGTCATCCGCAGAATGCCGAAACCGATGTCGTCGTCCATGCCGACGATGTTGGTATAGGTGTGATGCGAGTAGTTGTGGGCACGCTTCCACTGTTCGGACGGACCGGTCTGATCCCACTCCCAGGACACCGAGTGGATTTCCGGGTCGTTCATCCAGTCCCACTGCCCGTGCATCACGTTGTGACCGAGCTCCATGTTCTCGATGATCTTCGCCAAGCTCAGCAGTGCAGTACCCGCGAGCCATGCAGGCCGGTACTTGCTGCCCAGCAACACGATTCGACCACCGAGCTCGAGACACCGCTGAAGCCTGATGGCCCGCCTGATGTACGCGGCATCCTTCTCGCCTCGCGAGTCCTCGATGTCGCGGCGGACCGCATCGAGTTCACGACCGAAGGCTTCCAAGTCCTCTTCGGTCAAGTGAGCGAATTCCTTGATGTCCGTGATGGCCATCGTGGTCCTCCGAAAGTCGTGGGCGTCAGCCCGAGTACTTGTTCGCGACAATCCGCCACCAGCAAGGGTAACCGAACTTTCTCAGAAGTCCGTGTGTGTGACCCTTGTGTGCGGACCGCTACAGCTCCAGGGTGCAGTCGCCGGCTGCCGCCGATATGCACGTCTGGATACGATCGCCTTCGCCGTGTTCCTTGCCGGACCGTAGATCGATAACATGCCCCGCAGTGAGCGGTACTACACATGTCTGGCAAATTCCCATGCGACATCCGAAGGGCATCTGGACGCCGAGATTCTCGCCGGCTTCCAGCAGGCTGGTGGCGCCGTCCACGTCCGCCGACCTATCGGACTTCGAGAACGTCACCTTCCCGCCCTTACCGGACGTATCGGCGCGAGCGATCTCGAATCGCTCGAGGTGCAACTTGTCCTCGATGCCCTCGTGCTTCCATACCCGCTCGATCTCCTCGAGCAGTCCCGACGGACCGCAGGCCCACGTCTCGCGCTCGCGCCAATCGGGATAGAGCTTGTCGAGCGACGCCAATGCGAATTTGCCGTCCGAGCGAGTCAGTTGAACATGGGACGTGAACTGTGGATGCCCCTCGGCGATGGCAGTGAGTTCGGCGCCGAACATGAGTTCTTCCTCGGTCGGAGCCGAGTGAATGTGCACCGTGTCGGGCATGTCTCCATGCCGATCCAGCGTGCGCAGCATCGAGATGATGGGTGTGATTCCGCTGCCCGCGGTAATAAAGAGGATCTTCTCCGGCGGCGGGGTGGGGAGTGCGAAATTCCCCTTCGGTGCGGCAAGCCTGACGATCGTGCCCTGCGGAACTCCTCCGACAAGGTGGCTGGACAGGAAGCCCTCCGGCATCGCCTTGACGGTGATGGAGATCAGCTTCTCGTCCCAATTGGGTGCCGATGTAAGGGAGTAGGAACGCCAGTGCCAGCGGCCACCGAGATGCAAACCGATTCCGATGTACTGGCCGGGCTGGTAATCGAAGTTGAAACCCCACCCCGGCTGAATTACCAAGGTCACCGCTGTCGCGGTTTCCTGTTTGACGTCGACAACGCGGCCTCGCAACTCACGCGCAGACCAGAGCGGATTGGCAAGATGCAGATAGTCGTCGGGAAGTAGCGGTGTGGTGATTCTGGTGATCGCACCACGCAGCATGTTGAGCCTAGGGCGCTTGGGCGCGGATACGTCCGCAGCCGGGGCCTCCAACCACCTCTTGAGATCCATCGGAAAGTTCATACCCCTCGCTCGAGACACACCGATATTCGCCCGTCGGACCTGATGTACTCAGACCCGACCTCAAGGTTACGCTACCGTAGGTTACCGGGTGGTTCGAGTGCTACAAGAACTCGAGCAGGAACGGAAGCTCCTGCGTGGCGTACCACGCAAGACTGTGATCCTCCGCATCCCCCAGTACGAACTCGGCGTCGGGGTCACCCATGTCCGCCGCGTCGACCACCGCGACCGCCTTCTCCACAGCCGCCTCCGCACCTTCGAGGTCGACGTGCACGGACGCGACCTCGCTCATCCGCAACGGGTCCTTCAGACGTACGACGGCATCGTCGAGATCGGGCCGAAGTGTCGGATCCTCGACGTCGGCCGCGATCACCGCACGACGGAACACGACAGCTCCGTCGACGACCCCGTCCTGCTCGTCCTCCAGTACCGCGGCCACCAGCCGCAGAGACGCCCTGGCCGCCTCGTTCATCGCGACCTCGGCGAGTTCCTCGTCGTCTCCCGAGGAGTAGGACTCGCGCAGAGTCGGAGTGACGGCGAAAGCGGTTCGGCTCACAGGGTGGAATTCACCGTCGGCCACCAACGTCCGCAACATGGCGACCGTCGCCGGGACATACACCCTCACTGGTACCTCACACTCTCGAATCGTTGCTGGCGTCGACGAGCTCCTCGAGAGCTTCGAACAGCAAGGCGGTGATGACGTCGACGTCCGGCATCGCACCGCGGTCGGCGTTGAGACCGAAGCATACGAAACCGTCGTAGGACGTCAGACCGATGCTGAGAGCTTGGTTCTCGAATAGCGGTGATACGGGGAACATTTCCAACATACGTGCGCCGCCGACGTACAACGGAAACTGCGGGCCTGGCGCGTTGGTGACGATCAGATTGAACAATCGTTGCGAGAGCCGACTCCCAGCCCGCGCACCCATGGCGTGCAGGCTCGCGGGCGCGAAACCCGAAATTCGCATCAGGGTGTGCGCGGTGACGCCCGGGGACTGCTTCGCGTGCGCCTCGGTCGCGTGGGCGATGTGCGACAACCGCACCACTGCATTGAGCTCCCCGACGGGGAGATCGATGAGGAACGACGAGACTTCGCTTGCCTGCGCATTGTCGGTGTACTCGTCGTCCCCAGCCTGCTGGTCGGACACGTACACCGACATGGGCACCATCGCGCGAATCGTCGACGAGGCGGTCACCGGTTCACCTCGCGACAGCAGCCAGTTCCTGAGTGCACCGGTCACTACCGCGAGAACCACGTCGTTGATCGAACACTCGAAGCGGGTGTGAATCTTGCGGTAGTCGGCCAGTTCGGTTTTCGCGACGGCAAAACGACGATTCCGCGAAATGGGTGCGTTCAAGGGGCTCGCCGGTGCCACCTGAGCGGCGGTGCGCACCGCGGACAGCACCTTGCTCGCCGCGCCGAGCGCGCCTCCGGCAATGCCGAGCGCGCCCTTCGCGGCCCCGCGCAGCACCTCGATCCCCTCGCTCGGGGATGCAATCAACTCGGTGATCGCGTCGAGTACGAGCGCCGACTCCCTCGGCTCACGCGCAGGCATCCAGAGTTCCTCGGCCATCGGCGGCGGGCTCTTGCTCGCGTCGAGGATCACCTGACCGATCTCCAACGACTTCTCGCCGTCGACGAGTGCAGAATGCGATTTGGTGAAGATCGCGAATCGGTTCTTGCTCAAGCCCTCGACGAGGTACATCTCCCACAGCGGACGGGTTCGATCCAACGGCCTCGACGTGAGGCGAGCGACGAGGTCGTGCAGCTGCTCGTCCGAACCCGGCTTGGGGAGGGCAGATCGCCTGATGTGGTACGTGATGTCGAAGTCGGAGTCGTCGACCCACACTGGGCGCGCGAGCCCGAACGCCAGTTCGCGGACCTTCTGGCGGTACCGCGGAACCAGAACGAGTCGCTGCTCGACGAGTGACAGCAGATTTTCGTAGCTGAAGCCGTTGCGAGGAGTACGGAAGACCGCCAACGATCCGAGATGCATCGGCGTACTGCTGGCCTCGAGAAAGTAGAACGACGCATCCTGCGTTGTCAGCCTGTTAGCCATCGCGTGTACCGGTTCCCCGCTCTTCCTAGCCACACCTGTCGAAGTGTCTCAGCGCCCGAGACCACCCGTCGTCCTCGAACCTAGACGAACCGAAAGGCTACAGCCATTCGAGGTGGATCCGATGGAACCGCGCGCCCATCGGCGCCGTCTTAATTCTAGAGAACGAATGGTCCGCACGGGCAAGACCACGCACGAGCTCGAGGAGGAACGGGTGGACACGGGAGACGAACCGGTTCGACACGCCTTCCTCGCACGCGCGCCGTCGTACGAGCCGCCCGTCGAAAGCGACTGCACCCACCGTGCACGTGCGTGCGCACTCGATCGGCGCAGTCGACCCTTTCCGCGAAGCCTCGGCCTTCACGCAGGCTCCGCCACGCACCCCGCCGACACACATATCGACACCAGAGCGCACCGACCGAAGGGAGGCGAGGGAGAGACATCGGAGCGATTCCCCTTGGCCGACGCACGACGGGGCGCGGAACAAGCCTTCCGACTGCTGCTGGAAGTGCTCGATCGTCGTCGACCTGCCGACCACATGGACAAGCTGTTCACCCCAGGCGTGGTCGAGTCGGTCAAGACCATCGTTCGCACGCGACCGCCGGGGCTTCGACTCGGAACAGCATCCCTTCGGCAGGTGCATGTGAGCAGGGCAGCACCCGATGCGGCCGAGGTATTCGCCACCTACAACCGTGGTCAACGGGTGTTCGCCGTCGCCGCCCGACTCGAACTACGAACGTCCGCTCGACCGACAGCCGCCCGACGAACCACCTGGACTGTCACGTCCCTTCGGGTGGTGTGAGTGGCGCTAGCGCCTCTTCTTGGACCGTGACGACTTGGGGGTCTTCGTCTGGGCCCGAGCGGCTTCTCGGCGCTCCCTGCGTGTCCCCTGCTGCCCCGCATCGCTCCCGGTCGACGGCCGACCGCTGCGCTGCACGGCGGTCCCTCCGTCCTCGTCCGGTCCCGAGAACGTCAGGCGCTCCTCGGTCCGCTCGTCCAACCCCTTGGCTCGTAGAGCACTCGGCACCGGGGCAGGTGCTTCCTGCTTCGGCACGGTCTTCTGTGCGGGCTGGGGTGCTGCCGACTGGGGTGCTGCCGACTGGGGTGACTGTGACCCAACGGGGGAAGCGAGGCCGGGTGCTACCGCGAGGCCGGCGCCCACTGCTGGTCCGGCAGGAGCCGGGGTTGCCTCTACCTGCAGGTTGAAGAGGAAGCCAACGGACTCTTCCTTCAGTCCCTCCAACATGCCCTGGAACATGTCGTAACCCTCACGCTGGTACTCCACAAGAGGATCGCGCTGCGCCATCGCGCGCAAGCCGATTCCCTCCTTCAAGTAGTCCATCTCGTACAGGTGCTCGCGCCACTTGCGGTCGAGGACCGACAGCAACACTCGGCGTTCGAGCTCACGCATGCCGTTGTCACCGGCCACTTCCTCGATGCTCTTCTCGCGCTTGGCATATGCAGCGCGAGCATCGGCCAGCAGTGCTTCGAGGAGTTCCTCGCGACTGAGATCACTCTTCTCGCCGAACTCGTTCTCGTGCGAGAGCTCCTTGTGGTCGAGACCGACCGGGTAGAGCGTCTTCAGCGCGGTCCACAACTGCTCGAGATCCCAGTCCTCCACGTAGCCCTCAGCGGTGGCACCGTTGACGTAGGCGGTGATCACATCGGTGATCATGCCCTCGACCTGGCCCTCCATGTCGGCTCCCTCGAGGATGCGGCGACGCTCCTCGTAGATGACCGTGCGCTGCTGGTTCATCACCTCGTCGTACTTGAGAACGTTCTTACGAATCTCGAAGTTCTGCTGCTCGACCTGCGTCTGCGCACTCTTGATCGCCTTGGACACCATCTTGGCTTCGATGGGCACATCGTCGGGCAGATTGAGACGCGTCATGATCGACTCCAACGCGCCACCGTTGAACCGACGCATCAGCTCGTCTCCGAGCGACAGGTAGAAACGAGACTCGCCCGGATCACCCTGACGACCGGAACGACCTCGGAGCTGGTTGTCGATACGCCGCGAATCGTGTCTCTCGGTCCCGAGCACGTACAGCCCGCCTGCATCGCGCACGGTCTCGGCATCGGCCTTGACTTGCGACTGCACCGTCTCGAGCGTCGACTCCCACGCTTCTTGGTAGTCCTCGGGAGTCTCGACCGGGTCGAGGCCCTTCTTCCGGAGCTGAAGGTCTGTGAGGATGTCGGGGTTACCACCGAGTACGACGTCGGTCCCGCGACCGGCCATGTTCGTCGCCACTGTCACGGCGCCGAGACGACCCGCCTCGGCGACGATAGTCGCTTCCTGCTCGTGGAACTTTGCATTCAGAACGCTGTGCACGACACCGCGCTTGGTGAACTGCTTGGACAGGTACTCCGAGCGCTCGACACTGGTGGTACCGATCAGCACCGGCTGGCCCTTGCTGTGCCGCTCTACGACGTCGTCGACGACGGCGTCGAACTTGGCTTCCTCGGTCTTGTAGATGAGGTCGCCGTTGTCGACACGTACCATCGGGCGATTGGTCGGGATCGGGATGACACCCAATCCGTAGATCTGGTGCAGTTCGGCGGCCTCGGTCTGAGCAGTACCGGTCATCCCCGACAGCTTGTCGTAGAGCCGGAAGTAGTTCTGTAGCGTGATCGTCGCCAGCGTCTGGTTCTCGGCTTTGATCTCGACCTTTTCCTTGGCCTCGATCGCCTGGTGCATGCCCTCGTTGTAGCGGCGCCCGACGAGGATGCGTCCGGTGAACTCGTCCACGATGATGACCTCACCGTCGCGAACGATGTAGTCCTTGTCCTTCGTGTACAACTCTTTCGCCTTGATGGCGTTGTTGAGGTAGTTGACCAACGGTGAATTCGCGGCCTCGTACAGATTGTCGATACCGAGTTGGTCCTCGACGAACTCGACGCCGGCTTCGTGCACGCCGATGGTCCGCTTTCGGATGTCGACCTCGTAATGAACATCGCTCTTCAGCATCGGCACGATGCGGGCGAACTCGCCGTACCACTTGGACGACGCGTCGGCCGGTCCGGAAATGATGAGCGGAGTACGAGCCTCGTCGATCAGGATCGAGTCGACCTCGTCGACGACAGCGAAATTGTGACCGCGCTGAACCAGATCGTCCAGCGAGTGCGTCATGTTGTCGCGAAGGTAGTCGAAACCGAACTCGTTGTTGGTTCCATACGTGATGTCAGCGGCGTACGCGGTGCGACGCTCGGCGGGGGTCATTCCGGAAAGGATCACATCGACTTCGAGGCCGAGGAACCGGTGCACGCGTCCCATCCACTCGGAGTCACGCTTGGCCAGGTAGTCGTTGACCGTGACCACGTGTACACCGCCACCGGAGAGGGCGTTGAGGTATGCGGGCAAAACGCAGGTGAGGGTCTTGCCCTCACCTGTCTTCATCTCGGCGATATTGCCGAAGTGGAGCGCTGCTCCGCCCATGACCTGCACGTCGAAGTGCCGCTGTGACAGAACCCGCCACGACGCCTCTCGCGCAACCGCGAACGCTTCCGGCAGGAGATCGTCGAGCGACTCGCCTTTCGAATAGCGCTCTTTGAACTCTGCGGTCTTGGCTCGGAGAGCTTCGTCGGACAAGCCCTCGACGTCCGGAGACAGGGTGGACACATGGTCAGCGATGTTCTTGAGTCGCTTGACCATGCGACCTTCACCAACACGGAGCAGCTTGGAAAACGACAGCGAAGGCACGGGCTTTTTCGTCCTCGATCCTCGGTTACGGAAAACAGGTGACAGTAGGCAACACAGCATGTCGCCGGGCAACTACCCGACGCCGACGGCGTCAGGAGCCGACCCGACGCGTCCATGGTAGGCGTTGCTCCCCGACACGTAGTAGGCCCACCACGTCACCGTCGGGTCGCATCGCGGGCGGCGCTCTCACGAAAGCGGACCCGACCTGGTGTTTTCCAAGTCGGGTCCGCTTTGATGTGGTGTGTCGGACTGCCGCCGACGGGAACGATCGACGACGGTCAGGTCAGTCTGATCAGTCCGTAGTCGAATGCGTGCCGTCGGTACACGACCGACGGTCGGTCACTGGCGGCGTCGTGAAAGAGGAAGAAATCGTGACCGACGAGCTCCATCTCGTACAGAGCATCGTCGACGCTCATCGGCGCCGCGGAGTGGATTTTGGTACGGACGATCTGGCCGGGGCCCTTCGGTTCTTCTTCGAACGCGTCGAGCTTCGTGTCGGGATCGAGCGCAAGACTGTCGTCCTCGGCGAGTTCCGCGGTTGCCTCGGCGACAGACACCGGGGTCTTCTCGCCGTAGTGGACTCTGCGCCGGTCCTTGGTTCGCCGCAGCCTGCTCTCCAATTTGGAGGTCACGGACTCGAGCGCAGCGTAGAAGCTGTCCGCGGATGCCTCGGCTCGAACCACGGGACCTTTACCTTTAGCCGTGATCTCGACTCGTTGACATGCCTTGGCCTGGCGGCGATTTCGTTCGTGCTGGAGTTCGACGTCGAACAGGTAGATGGAAGGGTCGAATCGTTCGAGCCTGGCGAGTTTTTCGGATACGTAGACCCGGAAATGGTCCGGGATCTCGACATTGCGGCCTTTGACCACTACGTCGGCATTGGTGCCGCTGGACTCGTCCGAGGGTTTGTCGTCGAAGAAAACCGAAGCTTGTGAAGGGGTCGTCACGCGTACCTCCCGATATCGGCCACGCCGCCGGTGCGACGTGGCAATTGCTCATGCCAGGTGGGGAACCAACCGGCATCACGTTCAGCCGCATCACCTCCACGTACGAGAAGTCGCATCGCACCTCGGCAGTCACTTTCTCGCTGCACCGGTCGTATTCGCGACGTTAGTCTGTCATCCGCTCGTCTGCCACTGTTCACACCGAATTGGCAGCGTTGCGTGCCGACGATCCCACGGTCACACCGCGGCGATCACCACGACACCGTCTACACGAATCCCGAATTCGGCGAGCACACACACTGATTCGCTTGCGGTAGCGCCAGTAGTCAACACGTCGTCGACAAGCAGAACCGTCGGTTCCGACGCGGGGCCGGCGTCGCCGTTGGGCTCGCGCCGGCGACGGGACGGGCGCACGAACTGGACGTGCCCGGCAACGTTTTCTGCACGCGCCGCCGCCCCGAGTCCGACGGAATCGCGCACTCCCCTACCCATCCGCAGCACCGACGGTACCGACACGAATTCGGGCTCCAGTGACTCGGCGGCGGCCGACGCGAATCGCCGAACCGGATCGCCGCCGCGGCTTCGAGCCGCGCGGACTCGAGTAGGCGCAGGCACCAACACGAGGCGCCCGAGTTCCGGTGGATCGATGTGCCCGAGCATGCGTAACGTCCGAACCGCGCCGGCGAGTGCGGCACCGAGCGGGCGTGCCAGGTCGTGTCGATTACGCTCTTTGAGAGCGAGGACCGCACCTCGACGCGGACCCGAGTACGGCCCGAGTGCCCAACAAGGCACTCCCGGATCCACCCGCGGGCGCAGCGACAGTGGGGCGCGAGAGAGTTCGTCGTCGCACCGGCCACACCACGACGTGCCCACAACGTCGCAGCCACCACATTCGCGGGGTAGCGCCAGATCCAACACCCCTGCCAGCAGACCAGCCATGGACAGGAAGTATCGACTACAGGTCGGACACGAACACGACACTCGTTTCAGCCCGGCAGCACCGGCGTCGCTTTCACCCCGGCCAACCCTGACACCTCACGCCAGTAGCGATCACCGGCGGGATCGTTGTTGTTCAGTTGGAATACCGCGCGCGAATCGGCGACGTATTCCGTGGTGGTCGTCGCATCGACCGACAGCACCGGGGCCGTCAGGTTACGACTGGGCAGCGCGTCGAGACGAGAACCGTCTGTGGTGACCTGCACGACCGGAACGTCCGTGGCGATGCGAACCACGACGACCGCGTCTCCGGTGCTCCAGTCGAGCGCGAGGGCGTCGCTGCCCAATCCGTTCGCGACGGCCTTCGGCGAAACCAGCGAGTACGTACCGTTGGCCTGGCGGACCACCGTGGCGACGTAGACGAGCCCGTCGACGATCATCGCCGCTCGGACACCATCACGAGACAGCCGGAGATCTGTGATGCGTGAACCCAGAGCAGTGACGGCGCCTGCATCCACGGGCAGCACCGAAACCTGACCGTTGGCGGGATCACGGGAGGCGCGAATCACGTTGATGCCGTCGATGACTGCCCAAGCCGCGTTGTTGTCCACTCCCCACGTGGGTCTCGTGATCGACTGTCCCTCGGCGACCGGGAATGCCCCGCTGTCGTATCCGCCGATCATCAGCGTCGACGACGGCTCCGGTGCGGGTCGGCCCGTATCGGCTACGCCGGCGACGAGCGTTCCGTCGGTGGACAACGCCGCGCTCCTGAGATTCTGAACGGTCCCGAAGTAGCCCGGCACCGGCGTCGTGCTGCTGTCCCCGACGGAGACGAGTCGACCGTTCACCAAGGCGTGCAGGCCGACGTCGGTTTCCGGTGATGCCAGCGGATCGAGCGAACCGACGTCTGCCGTCGTCCACCCGTCCGGTTTGTCGGTATCGATCGGCTGGCCGTCTGCAAGCAACACGTACGGCCCGGAAATGTCCGCGGACGCCAGCGTCCATACGACCTGCGCGGCAAGAAGCTCGCGGTTCTTCGCATCGACCGCCTGCAGACCGCCGAAATCGATCTTCACTCCGCCAGTTCCGATGCCGACCTGAGTGGTTCGTCCGTCTGCCTTGGTGATCGGCCCCCTGACACCGACGTCCTTGGTCAGTTCGTTCGATACCGCAGGCGCGAGCGTCGGCTTGGGGCCGTCGATCAGCAGCTGCACGAGTTGATTGGCCATCTGGTCGGCGCCGCCGCTCACCCACCGAACATCGGGAACCAGCGCGGCGCCGAGCGGATCGACGAAGAACAACGATTTGCGCTGGTAGGCGCTGAAGAACTGGGAACGATCGACCACAACACCGGGCGGCAGCTCGTCGATCCTCCACTCCCCGTCGACCTGGACCATTCGAATGTTGGAGTCGACGGTGCCCGCACCCGCCTGGTAGTCGCCGCCGGGAGCCAGTAAACCGACCGTGTTCGACCGCAGCGTGAACTGAGCCTCGGTGTCGGTTCGCGGACCGGTCAGCAAATCGATCTTGTCGGCGATGACCGTCTTCGCGCCGTCGTCCCACGAGCTCGACGCAGCGCTGGTCAGAAACTGACGTGCAGCTTGATGGCGATTGGCCGAACTCGCACTGGCCGTGACGAAATCGCGAAGCAGCAGGTCCGGTTCGCGTCCGGCCGCCGGCGGAGGTGGAGTGGTCGACGCCGCGCCTGCAGTGAGCGACCCGATCGCCTGCGGACTGGACGACTCGGGAAGGCTGGCACACCCGGTCGACAACGCCATGACGAGCAGTACACCGGTCACGGAGATACGGCGGCTTCGAGTCATCACTGACCACCCCCATCGTGCACATGTGCCTTGGCTGACTCGATCGCCGCGGAAGCAGGCGTCTCGGGCCGAGACGAGGTGTTCGACGGATCGACCGCTGCCGACCCGTCCGTTCGCTCCGGAGAGGCAGGAAGGGGCTGACCCTGCGTGTACCGTCTGGTGCTCGGCTTGAGCGGAAGTGGGCTGCCGATCACCTTGTGGCCACGCACCAGAGGCAACGTCAGCCGGAAGCATGCGCCTTCCCCTACTGCACCCCACGCCTCCAATTTTCCGTCGTGCAGACGCGCATCTTCGACACTGATGGCGAGACCGAGGCCGGTACCGCCCGATCTGCGCACCCTCGACGGGTCCGAACGCCAGAAACGATTGAACACGAGCTTCTCTTCACCCGGCCGCAGTCCGATTCCCTGGTCGCGGACGACGAATGCAGCCGCGTCCGCGTTGGCACGCAGTCGGATCAGCACGGGTCGTCCTTCTCCGTGATCGAGGGCATTGGCCAGGAGATTTCGGAGGATCCGTTCGACGCGTCGTGGGTCGACCTCGGCGATGACCGCGTGATCCGGCATGTCGACGATCACTTCCGTCGCGCTCTCCCGCGCCAGATGTCGAACCGTCGACACTGCCGCCCGTGCGCACATCCTCAGGTCGAGCTGTTCCGCCGCCAACTCGGCGACGCCTGCGTCGTGTCGGCTGATCTCCAGTAGATCGCCCAGGAGCGTCTCGAATCTGTCGAGTTCGTTGACCAACAGTTCGGAGGAACGCTTCAGCGCCGGATCGAGATCCGCGCTGCCGTCGTGAATGAGATCCGCCGCCATCCGGACCGTCGTCAACGGCGTTCGCAGCTCGTGACTGACATCCGAGGTGAACCGACGCTGAAGACTGCCGAACTCTTCCAGCTGCGTGATCTGTTTCGACAGACTCTCGGCCATCTCGTTGAACGACATGGCCAACCTCGCCATGTCGTCCTCGCCTCTGACCGGCATCCGTTCCTTGAGTCGCCCATCCGCGAACCGCACTGCGATGCGCGATGCCGACCGGATCGGCAGAACCACCTGTCGTGCCACGAGCATCGAGATGGCAGCCAACAGGACCAGTAGCACGATGGCGCCGATCAGGAGGGTCCCGCGCACCAGCGACAACGTTCGTTCCTCGCTGCCGAGTGGAAACACGAGGTACAACTCCAGATCGGCGACGTCCGATGCTGTCGGGGTACCGAAAATGATCGCCGGGCCGGTGTAATCACCTTGCTCGGCGTCGGTCACCGTGGCGTACTGCCAGCTGATCAGACCTTCCTGCACGAAGTTTCGAAGACTGTCGGGTATCTGGCTTGCCGGGCCGATCGACGAGTCGGCTCGAACGCTGTCCCCCTTCACGATCAACACTGGATCGAACGTACCTGCCGACCCGGAGGTCTGACCTGCGTCGACATCGCGGCTGGTCAGCTGCGCACGCGCACGTTCGAGCCTGGCGTTCAGGCCGGTCGTCTCCTCGGCTCCCGCCAATGCACCTTCGACGGTGGTCCGCGAGCGCTCCAGCTCCTCGGTGGCTGCGGTGATCTTGGCCTCGAGTAGCCGGTCGGTGATCTGACCGGTCAACACGGCTCCGAGGATAACGATGACGACCAGAGAAAGCGTCAGTGTCGATACGACGACTCTGAGCTGTAGAGACCTGCGCCAGGCGTGGCCTACGGACGCACCGAGGGCCCTGAACCAGCGCAGGAGCGGCGTGAACGTTCCATTGATTCGACGCCGCGATCGGGTGAACCAGATCACGGTGGTCCGGCCTTGTAGCCGACCCCCCTCACGGTCAACACCACCTCGGGATTCTCCGGGTCCTTTTCGACCTTCGCGCGCAGCCGCTGCACGTGAACGTTCACCAGGCGGGTGTCGGCGGCATGACGGTAGCCCCACACCTGCTCGAGCAATACCTCGCGGGTGAACACTTGACGAGGCTTACGTGCGAGAGCGACGAGGAGATCGAATTCCAGAGGCGTCAAGGACACCAGCTCGTCACCGCGACTGACCTTGTGGGCCGGCACATCGATGATGATGTCGGCTATCGACAGCAACTCGGCTGGTTCGTCCTCGGTACGACGCAGACGAGCTCGCACGCGGGCGACGAGTTCCTTGGGCTTGAACGGCTTCATGATGTAGTCGTCCGCACCGGATTCGAGACCGAGGACCACATCCACGGTGTCGGTCTTCGCCGTCAACATGACGATCGGAACGCCCGAGTCCGCGCGCAGCACGCGACACACGTCGATACCGTTCATGCCAGGGAGCATGAGGTCGAGGAGAACCAGGTCCGGTCGGTTCTCGCGGACTGCGGCCAGCGCCTGCGTCCCGTCTCCGACCACGAACGGTTCGAAACCCTCGCCGCGAAGGACGATGGTCAACATTTCGGCCAGAGCCGAATCGTCGTCGACTACAAGAATCCGAGGCTTCATGGTCCTATGTTGTCACTTTCCCGGCGTCAGGTGGCTGATTGAACACGTCGGCGGCGAGTCGATCCGGATCCACGTCCGCGGAAACGATGCGCCATGGCGAAACCCAGTTCGATGCCGCGAGTTGTCCGTACACCGCTGAGGTCCGGCTCTGCAGAGAGCTGTCACGTTCGTAGACATCTCGGATTCGGGATACATCGGCGACCTCACGGGAGGCTGCACGCTCGGCCGCCAGCTCCACGGGAACGTCGAGCAGAATCTGCACATCGGGCACGGGCACGCCGAACCTGTCGAATTCGAGAGCCTTGATCCATTCGACCGCCTCGCCGTCGGCGGACTGCTCGAGCCGCGCGGCGGTGTAGGCCGCATTCGAGGCCACATATCTATCCAGAAGCACGATATCGTTGCGAGAGAGCATCTTTCGAATATCTCGGGCCGCATCCCTTCGATCCAGCGCGAACAGTAGCGCCATCGCGTGCACGCTTTCCGCGGTGTCGCCATGCTCCCCGCGCAAGGCCTCGGCGGCCAGGTCCGCATGAACCGAGTGGTCGTACCGCGGAAATCCGACCCGTACGACCGCCAGATCCTCGCGTTCCCACGCCGAAAAGAGTCGACGGGCGAGCGTGTTCTTGCCCGCGCCGTCGACCCCCTCGATGACTATCAGAGTGCCCACTGCGGCTGCCTGCGCCGAATCAGTAGCGGTAGTGCTCGGGCTTGTATGGGCCCTCGACGTCGACACCGATGTACTCGGCCTGCTCCTTGGTGAGCTTGGTGATGGTTCCACCGAGTGCCTCGACGTGAATGCGCGCGACCTTCTCGTCGAGATGCTTCGGAAGTCGGTACACCTCGTTGTCGTACTCGTCCGGCTTGGTCCACAGTTCGATCTGCGCGATGACCTGGTTGGAGAAGCTGTTGCTCATCACGAACGACGGGTGTCCGGTGGCGTTGCCCAGGTTGAGCAGACGGCCTTCCGACAACACGATGATCGAGTGACCGTCGGGGAACTGGAATTCGTCGACCTGCGGCTTGATGTTGATTCGCGTGACGCCCTTGGCCTTCTCCAGTCCGGCCATGTCGATCTCGTTGTCGAAGTGACCGATGTTGCCGAGGATCGCCTGGTGCTTCATCCGCTTCATGTGGTCGAAGGTGATGATGCCGAGGTTGCCGGTCGAGGTGATGACGATGTCGGCCTTGTCGATGAACTCCTCGACAGTCCGCACGTCGAAGCCGTCCATGAGCGCCTGCAGCGCGTTGATCGGGTCCGCCTCGGTGACCGTGACGCGTGCGCCCTGGCCCTTCAGTGCCTCGGCGCACCCCTTGCCGACGTCACCGTAGCCGCAGACCAGAACAGCCTTGCCGCCGATCAGCACGTCGGTGCCGCGGTTGATGCCGTCGATCAGCGAATGCCGTGTGCCGTACTTGTTGTCGAACTTGCTCTTGGTGACCGAGTCGTTGACGTTGATGGCCGGGAACGTAAGTTCACCCGCTGCAGCGAACTGGTACAGACGCAGGACGCCGGTCGTGGTCTCCTCGGTAACGCCCTTGATCGCCGTTGCGATCTCGGTCCACTTGGACTTCGACTCCGCGAGCGAACGACGCAACAGGCCGAGAAACACCTTGTACTCGTCCGAGTCGTGGTCGTCGTCGGTCGGCGGTACGACGCCGGCCTTCTCGAACTGCGCGCCGCGCAGTACCAGCATCGTGGCGTCGCCACCGTCGTCGAGGATCATGTTCGCCGGCCTGGAAGTTCCATCGGCACCTGTGGGCCACGTGAGCATCTGCTCGGCCGCCCACCAGTACTCCTCGAGGGTTTCGCCCTTCCACGCGAAGACCGGTACGCCCTTGGGCTCGTCCTCGGTGCCGTGCGGGCCGACGACGACTGCTGCAGCCGCGTGGTCCTGGGTCGAGAAGATGTTGCACGACGCCCATCGAACCTCGGCGCCGAGCGCAACGAGCGTTTCGATGAGGACGGCGGTCTGAACCGTCATGTGAAGCGAACCGGAGACGCGAGCACCCTTGAGAGGCAGAACCTCTGCGTATTCACGACGAAGTGCGATCAGCCCGGGCATCTCGTGCTCGGCGAGGCGGATCTCCTTGCGACCGAACTCCGCGAGCGACAGATCTGCGACCTTGAAGTCGATTCCACCCCGATTGTCTGCGGTGAGTGCCGATCCTGTTGCCGAACGATCGTCCGGCGATACTGAGGTCGTCATCTTGCCTCTCCTGTTGTGCGTCGAATTCCTGCACCAGGCTATCGGGTCGCTGAGGATCGGCTCCGGGCTACCTGCACGCGCGCTCGAATTCTCGTCTCGCACTCTCGCACGATGCCCGAGAGATCCCTTTCGCAGGACCGTACTTCGCCAGGACGTGTCGACGCCGCCGCGGGGAGATGTTGGCGCGAGAAATGTCGCCGTCGTAGTGCGAGAGCACTCGGTGGTCCATCACGCGTCGCCACAGCGGCGGAACTGCGGCTATCAGCACCATCGACGCGTAGCCCGCCGGGAGCTGTGGCGCCTCGTCGCAGCTGCGCAGCGTCTGATAGCGCTTACCGGGGTTCGCATGGTGATCGCTGTGCCGCTGCAGATGGTAGAGAAATATATTGGTGCACAACCTGTCGCTGTTCCAGCTGTGGCGCGGGGAGCATTTCACGAAGCGCCCGCGCTCGTTCTTCTCACGGAGCAATCCGTAATGCTCGATGTAATTGACCGTTTCGAGCAGGAACACGCCCACGACCGCCTGCAGGACGAGGTACGGCAGAATCTCGGCGCCGAACACCAGAGCCAAGGCGCCGAACAACAGTGCGCTCATTGCCCAGGCATGCAGCAGATTGTTGCGGATGCTCCACCACCGGATGCCGCGGCGATCGAGCCGTTGCATCTCCAACCCCCACGCCGATCGAAGTCCGCCGAACACGCTCCGCGGTAGGAACATCCACAGGTTTTCGCCTATCCGCGCACTGGCGGGGTCGTCCGGCGTTGCCACACGAACGTGATGTCCCCTGTTGTGCTCGACGAAGAAGTGCCCGTACATGGTCTGCGTCAACGCGACTTTCGCCAGCCAGCGCTCGTGTTCCTCGATTCGATGGCCGAGCTCGTGGGCCGCGTTGATTCCGGTTCCTGCCACCAGACCGACAGTGACAGCGAGGCCGATCTTGTCGATCACGGTCAATCCGCCGAACGCCCACATCCAACACGCGACCAGCAGGGTCACGAACTGCACAGGCAGGAACAGATACGTGCACCACCGGTAGAAGCGATCCTCCTGCATATCCTCGACGTCCGAGTCGGACGGATTGTCTCCGTCCTCGCCGGCCAGAAGGTCGATGAGCGGAATGATCATGAAGAAGACCATGACCCCGCTCCACCAGAAGATCGGCACTCCCGTCCACATGACCAGCTGCGAGGGAAGCAGCGCCGATGCCGGTGCCAACAAGCCGAGAAGCCATAGCGGCCGCTTGCCGGTTCGCCGCCGTCCCCGAACACGGGTCGAGTCGAACGTGGAGTGCATGGCGGCCGCGTCCCCCGACACGCCGCCACCGGCGTGCTTGTCCGCCGTTGCGGACGCGCGCCCGGCGCGTTTCATCGAAGACCATCCCCTTAAAAGAACTCGAGGTTTGTTCTCGAAGAGTACAGCAGGCCGCTTTCGAGCAACAGGCCTTCGAATCCGGATGCTACTCCCGAGAAGCCGCTTTCTCCCTCTCGAGCAGCAGTTTTTCGACATTGCGTTTGCTGTACACGAAGTAGACGAGCACGCCGATGGCCATCCAGGCGATGAACCGAAGCCACGTCTCGACAGACAGGTTCACCATCAGCCACAGACACGACACAACAGCGAGTATGGGGATGAGGGGCATCAGCGGAACCTTGAATCCACGCGGGAGATCAGGCCGGGTTTTGCGCAACACGACCACTCCGATCGACACGAGCACGAAGGCGAACAGCGTGCCGATGTTCACCATTTCTTCGAGCAGTCCGATCGGGAAGAAGGCAGCAAGCACGGCGACGACGACGCCGACGATCACTGTGATTCGAACCGGGGTTCCGCGCTTGCCCGTGTGCGCAAGTCCGCGTGGCATGAGTCCGTCTCGGGACATCGCGAACAGCACCCGCGTCTGGCCGAGCATCAGAACCATCACCACGGTGGTCAGGCCCGCGAGCGCACCGAAGGAGATGACGTTCTTCGCCCAGGTGAGACCATTGAGTTCGAATGCCGTCGCCAACGTCGAGCTGTCACCTCCGAGTTCGGTGTAGTTGACCATGCCGGTCAAGACCAGCGTCACTGCGACGTACAGAACCGTCACGATGGCGAGTGAACCCAGGATCCCCCGAGGAAGCGCCTTCTGCGGCTCCTTGGCCTCCTCGGCCGTGGTGGCGACGACGTCGAATCCGATGAACGCGAAGAACACCAAGCTCGCGGCTGCCAGCAGGCCGTACCAGCCGAACGTGCTGCCACCTGCACCGGTCACGTACGAGAGAAGAGACTGGTGGATACCCTCCCCGGTCGACCCTTCCTGGGCAGGAGGGACATACGGGGAGTAGTTCTCGGCCTTGATGTAGAACGCCCCGACCACGACGACGAGCAACACCACTGCCACCTTGATCGCAGTGATCACGAGCGACACGCGTGAGGACAGCTTGGTGCCGCTGGCCAACAACACGGTGATGATCACGACGATGAGGAACGCTCCCCAATCGACATCGATCGACCCGATCGTCACGACGGGCGACGACGCGCCGAGCACCTCGCCAAGATAGAGCGACCAACCCTTCGCGACGACGGACGCCGCGAGGGCGAACTCGAGAACGAGGTCCCAGCCGATGATCCAGGCGATGAACTCGCCGAAGGTGGCATAGGAAAACGTGTACGCGCTTCCCGCGACAGGAACCGTCGACGCGAACTCCGCATAGCAGAGCGCAGCAAGACCGCACGCGATCGCAGCAAGCACGAACGCCAGGGACACCGACGGCCCAGCGACATTTCCGGCGGTCCTGGCCGTGAGAGTGAAGATTCCCGCGCCGATGACCACGGCTACCCCGAAGACCGTCAGATCCCAGGAGGTGAGTTCCTTTCGGAGCTTGGTATCAGGATCGTCGGTGTCGCGGATGGACTGTTCGACCGATTTGGTTCGGAAGATCCCGGTCTTGGGAGCGGCCTGCGGCGCGCGCTCGTGTTCCATCGTTGTTGTTCTCTCTGGTCGACTGAATCGCTCGAGTGGGCCGCTCGACACTACGCGCCCAGTTCACTCGAATCCCTTTGGTAACACAGTAAGCCGCGACGATGCGGCGCGTAGGAGCTTGGCGAAAAGCGGCTCAGCCCGAGGTCGCGCCGACGGTGGCAGCGAAGATCTCGGCGTCACCCCAGCGGGCGCTCGCTGTGATCGCGGGATCAGAAGCGGACACCCATGCAGCGGTTCCCCGCTCCAGAACGAGCTCGACTCCCCCGCCGCCAGCACTGTCGGTGTCGGCGGCCAGCGCAACTCTGCCACCGGTGCACAACACGATCTGAGGTCCGGCACTGTCGAGGGTGACCGACGTGCCGTCGGCGAGCATCGATCGTGAGAGTGCGAACTCCGATGCAGGAGTGCGATAGACGACCGGGATTCCCGCCGTGTCGACGTCGGGCTCCAAGATCGACACGTCGGCGGGTTCGAAATCGAGAACCCTGAGCAGCTCCGGCACATCGACGTGCTTAGGGGTCAGTCCACCACGCAAGACATTGTCCGAATTGGCCATGATCTCGACGCCTGTTCCGGACAGATATGCATGCAGGTTTCCAGCATCGAGATACAACCCTTGCCCTGGCGTCAGGGTGACACGATTGAGCAGCAGTGCGGCGAGCACGCCTGCGTCACCCGGGTAGGACTCCCCCAGCTCCAGCAGAGTCCGCGCTTCGGCCACGAACCGGCCACCGTCCTGGTGCGCTGTCGTGGAGAGGTACCGAATACACCCGTCGGCCACCAGCGGCAGCAAGGCGTCGAGCGCAGGTCCGGGCAGCGTGATCCACGACGTGAACACCGTGCGCAGCCCCGCGTCGTCGGGTTGATCGGCGAGCAACGATCGGTATCCGGACAGTGCGTCGACACCGAGGGCGTCGATGAACTCGACTGTGTACTTCGGGGACCGGAAACCTGCCAAGGCGTGGAACTCGGTGAGTGCGACGATCAGTTCGGGCTTGTGTGAGTCGTCTCGATAGTTTCGTACCGGGGAGTCGATGGGAACGCGCCTCGCCTCTTCCCGCGCGTACCCCTCTTTGGCCTGATGCGCACTCGGGTGCGCTTGAAGTGACAGAGGTTCCTCTGCCGCAAGCAGTTTCAGGAGAAACGGTAGGCGTCCAGCGTATTTCTGCGAAATCGTGCTACCGAGCTCACGAGATGGACATTCGTCGATGACGGCGAGAAGAGAACGCTCTCCTCCCTCGCCGGCGAGATGCGCTGGGTCGGCAGGATGCGCGCCGAGCCAGATCTCGGCCTCCGGATGTTCCGAGGGCACCGATCGACCCTGTAGTTGCGCAAGCGAGGTTCGAGATCCCCATGCGTACGACCTAACTGCCCCACGCAGTGGTTGCACTATGTACCGCCCATCAGATGTAGGTATGCGGCGGCCATCTCCAACCGCGTCGTCAGTAGTGCCATCGACTCGAACTCGCCGAGCTCGTCCACCATCGAGCCTTGCTCGCCCGGTATTGCAGGGTTCGACCCGCCCACACCGGCGACGAGTATCTCGACGTCGCTCACTGCTGCAGTACGGCGTTCGGCCTCCGTTGCGCGCGCAGGAGATGCGGCGACGAGAACACGTATGGCCGCTTCGGGGCGTGGACCGTCTACTTGCTCGTCGTGAAAGAAAGGGTCGTAGTCCGTAGGCACCGCGGTGCTCGCTCGCGCCGCGTGCACTGCGGCCGCGATGACCTCGGAGAGCTCGCTCGACGCCGACACGACGCCGGCGACGCGGAACATCACCTCGCTGCCGTGGCGGGCCGCCTCCATCGCGAGCGCGCCGGCTCCGCTGAACACCACTCGCCTGTTCGCCATACGCACTGCGACGGACTTCGCCGGATTGTGAAACACCTCGCGGGATGGGTGATTTCGCGATGCTTCGTCGTCGAGCGCATCGGCGAGGCGGGACAGATCGGGCAGGAGTGGCCGATGGACACCGCCGGCCACGGAGCCCAGAACACTGACTCCCGCAGCGACGTAGCGCATCAAGGTGTTGGGTTCGCGCACTGCCACACGCGGCGGAAGAAACAGTGCACGACCAGCTGCGGCAGAGCGTAGCGGCCCCTCGTCGGGGGTCATCAGGATCGTCTCCGCACCGCGGCGAACGGCGGCCGCCGTGGACTCGGACAGTCTCGGATCGCCCGCATCGTCGCCGCACACGAGGACAACATCCAAAGGTCCCACCCACGGAGGTGTGCCGGGCAAATGCACGAGCGGGACTCCGATACGCGCACCGACGGCGGCGATCAGAACTTCTGCCGCCCGTTCTGCACGACCACCGCCGGCTACGAACACGACACTGCGCGGGCGGAGATCGCTCAAGCGTTCACCGACGATGTCGGCGAACGACGCCGCAGTTGCACGAGTCTGAGCGCCGGCCAACGCGGCGCTACGGAGAGCGCCGTCGGTATCGGCAGCGACGAGCGCTTCGGCGTCGTCGAGATCCAGAAGTGGTGACAGAGTGGTCATCGCGTTCGAGCCTCCGTCCTTCCTTACCGACTCATTTGCCTCACATGTGATGGTGCCCGTATACCCACGGACACGTCCACTATTCCAGTCAGGCCCGGACCACGTCGAGAATCTCCGAGGTGAGTGCATCGACCTCGGATGAACTGCGAGCCTCCACGTTGAGACGCAGCAACGGCTCGGTATTGGACGCCCGGAGGTTGAACCAGGCGCCGTTCTTCAAGTCGACCGTCACGCCGTCCAGTCGATCGATCGACACGGTGCGATCGGCGAACGCCTCCAGTACCGCTGTGGTCCTCTCGGCAGCGTCGGCCACAGTGGAGTTGATTTCCCCGGACGCCGAATAGGTCTCGTAGGAACTCATCAATTCGGACAGCGGACGATCTCGAGAGCCGAGCGCGGCAAGCACGTGCAACGCAGCCAGCATTCCCGAGTCCGCACACCAGAAGTCCCTGAAGTAGTAGTGCGCCGAGTGCTCTCCACCGAAGATGGCACCGGTGTCCGCCATCTGCTGCTTGATGAACGAATGGCCGACCCGCGTCCGCACCGGGGTGCCGCCGAGCTCGGTCACCAACTCGGGCACAGCTCGCGAGGTGATCAGGTTGTGAATCACCGTGGCGCCCGGCTCCTTCGCCAACTCACGCTCGGCGACGAGTCCGGTCACCGCCGAGGGCGATACCGGGTCTCCCTTTTCGTCGACGACGAAGCACCGGTCGGCGTCACCGTCGAACGCGAGTCCGATATCAGCGCCTGTGTCCAGAACGAACTTCTGCAGGTCCTTCAGATTCTCCGGGTCGAGCGGGTTCGCTTCATGATTCGGAAAGGTCCCGTCGAGTTCGAAGTAGAGCGGCTCGACCGTGACGGGCAACCCCTCGAACACTGCGGGGACGGTGTGGCCACCCATGCCGTTGCCGGCATCGACCGCGATCTTCACACCGGAGACCTGTGACAGGTCGACCAGGTTCTTGACGAAACTCGCGTAGTCGCTCAGCACATCGCGCTCGGTCACCGTCCCTGGCTCACCATCGAAGGACGGCACCCCATCGACCAATTCGCTCTTGATCGTCGCGAGGCCGGTGTCCTGTCCGACTGGTTTGGCGCCGGATCGACACAATTTGATGCCGTTGTACTTCGCCGGATTGTGGCTGGCGGTGAACATTGCACCGGGGCAGTCGAGCATGCCGGACGCAAAGTACAGCTGGTCGGTGGATGCAAGTCCGATGTGCACGACATTCAGCCCTTGCGAGGTGACGCCGTCGGCAAAGGCCTTCGACAGCTCGGGCGACGACGCACGCATGTCGTGCCCGATGACAACCTGCGTCACCGACGAGTCCTTCACCAATCGGGCGAACGACGCACCGACATCGCGGACGAAGGCCGCATCGATCTGTTCACCCACCACCCCACGAACGTCGTAGGCCTTGATGACTGCATTGACGGCTTCGGCAGTGCGTGCCACGAACGACTCCTCGTATTGATCAGGTGGGGTTATCGGGTGGATGATGCGCGAGTACGGGTCTTTCCGGTCCGTCGACCTACGAATGTGTCATAGATGATTGTGGTCGGCGCGACGACAGAGGGCAGATGTGACAGAAATGATGCCCTCATCGTTCACTCGAACGATGCTGCGTCGGAACATGGTTTGCGATGGCGCCGATGGAATCAGGCCGTGGGGTCCGGAAGCACCCGTAAATGGCCGCGACGACCGGTCCGTACCGGCGAACCCGGGCGGCGGTCCGTTGACGAGTCCGGCGTGCGCCGACCCTCCTGAGTGCGGACGGAGCCGGATTCCCTGCCACGTTCTCCACGACCGGCTTCGCGAACAGCCTCCGCCAGGGCGGTGAGGTCGTCCTCGTCCGGCGTCGACGTGGTGAAGCCACCCTCGTACCGAACCAGTTCCCACCCCTTGGGTGCCGTGGTGGTCGATGCGTGGACCTCACACAGATCCCAGGAGTGCGGCTCGTCCACGGTGGCGAGGGGGCCGACCACAGCCGTCGAATCCGAATAGACATACGTGAGCGTCGCAACGGCCGAACGGTTGCACCCAGGCCGGCAGCATCCACGCAGAGATCTCACACCAGAGAGACTAACCCCCGCTTCTTTCGCCGAGCCGATCGACACACCGCGAGCAGACCCCGATAACCTCACGCCATGGCTCGAAGTGCATCCGGACGCAGAACGACATCCCGATCTGCCGCACGACGCGGACGGGGGATCCGCGGCCCTGTACTGCCCAACAACGTGCCAGGACACCGTTCGCGAGCCGACAGATTCGACCGATCCGTACTGGAAGCTTTCGCGCGAATCGACCATAAGTGGCACGAGAAGCTCGAGCGCCTCGATATCGCTGTCGACGAGGTACCGAAGATCCGCGCGAAGGATCCCGAGTCCGTCAACTGGCCACCTGAGGTTGTCGCCGAGGGCCCGGTGCCGCTGTCACGACTCGTTCCTGCAGGCATCGACAAGCGCGGCGAAGCTACGCGCGCTCGGATAGTCCTGTTCAGGAGGCCGCTGGAACGACGGGCGAAGCACCCTGAAGATCTCGAAGATTTGCTGTACGAGGTGCTGGTCGAGCAGGTTGCCACCTACCTCGGAGTCGAGCCCGATGTGGTGGATCCGGGCATCGACGGGGACTGACGGCGTAAACGGAGACTGACGGCGTAAACGGAGACTGACTGCGCAGCCGACGACTGACGGCCTACCGGAGGCGTGCGTCGACCCAAGGCCGGTCTCAGCCGATTCCACGCTTGAGACGGCGCCTCTCACGCTCGGACAAACCACCCCAGATGCCGAAGCGCTCGTCGTTCGCGAGTGCATACTCCAAGCATTCGTCCTTGACTTCGCAGCCGAGGCAGATGCGCTTCGCCTCGCGAGTCGAGCCTCCCTTCTCAGGGAAGAACGCTTCGGGGTCGGTCTGCGCACAGAGGGCACGTTCCTGCCACTGATCTTCGATTTCCTCGAACATCTGATCGAATCCAGCGATGAGACTCAGGGCCGGCTTCACAGGCTCACGCATCGAAAGCTGTTCTGCGATGCCGTCGTCCGAGTCATCACCGGAATCGATGTCGGTCTCTGTGTGCACGACGTACGCGGACGCCGCATCCACCGGAACGATCTCCGAACGGACGTCGCCGGATACGTCGTTGTCGATACTGATCGCGCAGTCGCCTCGTGCTGCGCCTGCTTCGGAATCGGTCTGCGGCGCGTCGTCGACTGCGCTGAGGTGAGCAGGGGACTCTCCCCGTTGTTCACGTGTCACGTGCTGGTCATACATCGCTTCCGCCTCCTCACCATTTACTAGCGCAGATATTGCCGGTCGGTTCCGAACACCTTGCCCCGCGCAGGTATTCGTAGCCATTCACAGTCACATTCAAACCCTCGACCTCTACTACACGTTGCCCACAAGGATCACGCCGCATGAGAACGCATGTTCGAATCAAGGCCGCCTCCAAGCGAACTCACTCGGAAACCTTGGAATGACATACATGTGATTAGACACGCCGGAGTACGTCGCGGTCAAGCCGATGAACCATTTTGCAATACCATCTAGAACCCCCGAATCGGCACCCTCGAAGGATCTGCGCCCGTCTTGCGCGTGTCGCGCCCGAAAAATACCCGTCGAACATGCGGTGAGCTCGCTGGAACGGCGGGCGCCCACGCACCGCACGGCCACACGGCATAGGCTTTCGACCTGTGAAAGTGACTGTCTTGGTCGGTGGTGTGGGTGGAGCTCGTTTCCTCCAAGGTCTCAAAACCCTCCTCGGGGACGACGGCGACATCACCGCCGTCGTCAACGTGGGCGACGACGTGTGGATGCACGGGCTCAGAATCTGCCCCGATCTCGACACGTGCATGTACACACTCGGCGGTGGAATCGACACCGAACGCGGATGGGGCCGAATCGCGGAGACGTGGCACGCACGAGACGAACTCGCGGCCTACGGCGCCGATCCCGATTGGTTCGGGCTCGGAGATCGAGACATGGCAACCCATCTCATTCGCAGTCGGATGCTGCGCACTGGATATCCGTTGTCCGCCGTGACCGAAGCGCTGTGCAACCGATGGAAGCCAGGCGTCCGACTGCTCCCCGTCTCCGACGATCGCAGCGAAACACACGTCGTGGTGACAGACCCCGACGACGCCTCGGGAGAATCTCGGCGTGCAATTCACTTCCAGGAGTGGTGGGTTCGATACCGTGCGCAGATACCGACGCACAGCTTCGCGAACATCGGCGCCGAGCAAGCAACTCCAGCTCCAGGCGTACTCGACGCGATCGAGAGCGCCGACGCCGTGATCCTCGCTCCGTCCAACCCGGTCGTGAGCGTCGGCGCCATTCTCGCCGTGCCCGGAATACGCAGTGCGCTCCGTACCACCGAAGCCAAGGTGGTCGGCCTGTCCCCCGTCGTCGACGGAAAACCGTTGCGCGGGATGGCCGACGAATGCCTCTCGGTCATCGGCGTCGACACGAGCGCCGAAGCTGTCGGAAGATACTACGGCGCACGGTCGGACACCGGGATCCTCGATACGTGGATGATTCACTCGACCGATACCGCGGCGGTGCCAGGGGTCGACGTCGTCAGCGTTCCACTGCTCATGACCGACCCGAGAACAACCGCAGAGATGGCCGCTGTGGCGTTGCGATCGGCGGGTCTGACGCTGTGACCGGTACGGTACCGACCGATCACGCCCCGGGCGGGAGCATCGAAATCCTGCCTGTGCGTGGTCTCCCCGAATTTCGCCCGGGGGACGATCTCGCTGCATCCATCGCCGAGCACGCACCATGGATCCGCGAGAACGACATCCTCGTCGTCACGAGCAAGGTGATCTCCAAGGTCGAAGGCAGGCTCGTCGACGCACCTGTCGATCCGGAGGAACGCGACGCCGCACGTCGAGTACTCGTGGACCAGGAGGCAGTCCGGATAGTTGCGCGCAAGGGGCGCACACTCATCACCGAGAACCGCCTCGGCATCGTTCAGGCAGCATCGGGAATCGACGGCTCCAATGTGGACGGCGCCGAACTCGCGCTGTTGCCCGAGGATCCCGACAAGAGCGCATCCGCTCTCCGCAACTCGCTTGCCCAGTTGCTCGGCGTGTCCGTCGGCGTGGTCGTCACGGACACGATGGGTAGGGCATGGCGCATCGGACAGACGGACGCGGCCATCGGTAGCGCAGGTCTCGCCGTGGTCCATGCCTATGCGGGCGCCGAGGACAGCCAGGGCAACGAGCTGATCGTGACCGAAGTCGCCGTAGCCGACGAGATCGCCGCCGCAGGCGATCTCGTCAAGGGCAAGCTCGGTTCGGTACCGGTTGCCGTCGTGCGGGGTCTCACACCTGTCGACGACGGCTCGCGCGCTCGAGATCTGGTTCGTCCGGGCGAGGACGACCTGTTCTGGCTCGGCACCGAGGAGTCGATCGTGCGCGGACGACGACAAGCGCTACTGCTGCGAAGGTCGGTGCGCTCGTTCTCCGACGAGACCGTAGACCCCGAGGACATCCGTGGCGCGGTGGCCGATGCGCTCACTGCGCCCGCGCCACATCACACTCGACCGGTCAGGTTCGTCTGGGTGCGCACGCCCGCACTGCGCACCCGGTTGCTCGACCGAATGACGGAGAAGTGGCGTGAAGACCTGCGGTCCGACGGCCTGGACGAGGGTCGGATAGATGCACGTGTCGCGCGCGGCAGGATCCTGTTCGACGCTCCCGAAATCGTCATTCCGTTCTGCGTGCCCGACGGCGCGCACACCTACCCCGACGAACACCGCACCCGCGCAGAGGAAACGATGTTCACCGTTGCCGTCGGAGCTGCGGTGCAGGGACTGCTCGTCGCGCTGGCCGTTCGAGACCTCGGAAGTTGCTGGATCGGTTCGACGATCTTCGCCTCGGATCTGGTGCGCGCCGAGCTCGGCCTACGCGCGGACTGGAAAGCCATGGGCGCCATAGCAATCGGCCATCCGGTGGAACTTTCGACACCTCGCGCACCGCGCGATCTCGGCGCTGAACTACTGGAGATGTGAGATGAGCGCTCGCTCGCTACACGACTCTGCCGTCGCCGCTCTGGAGGAGTGGCCGGTGCTCGATCACCATGAAGACTCCTTGCGGCACACGATGCTCGCGTTTCTCGCAGGGAGCCCCGACGGTTGCTTGCGCAGCAACGAACCCGGACACGTCACCGCATCCTCGTTGGTACTCGACGAGTCGGGCGAGCAAGTGCTACTGACACTGCACCCCCGCGTCGGGCGATGGATCCAGCTCGGCGGGCACTGCGAACCCGCGGACGAGACCGTCCTCGACGCGGCGATGCGAGAGGCGCGCGAAGAGTCGGGCATCGACGAACTCACGATCGAGCCGACACTCCTGTCGGCGAACACCCACCCGATCACGTGTTCGCTCGGCAAGCCGACCCGTCACCTCGATCTGAGATTCCTGGTCCGCGCTGCGGCGGGAACCACCGCGGTGCGGAGCGAAGAGTCGACCGACCTACGCTGGTGGCCAGTCCACGACCTCCCTGCGAACGCCGAGGCCGACACGATCTCGCACCTCGTCGAACTGGCCCGCCAACGCTGATCGGCGACGATCAGACGTCGGTCGAGAAGCGCACTCCGCCGTCGGGAAGCTTGACCCCGGGCCACACCCGAGCGCCACGCAGAAGCTCGCAGCGGGCACCGATGTCGGCACCGTCGCCGATGATTCCGTCGCGAACGAGGGCCCGCGGACCGATACGAGCGCCGAAACCGATGATGGACCGCTCCACCACGGCGCCTGCCTCGATTTTGGCTCCGTCGAACACGACCGCGCCATCGAGCCGCGCGCCGGCGCCCACCTCTGCGCCACGGCCGATGACTGTTCCGCCGATCAGCAGTGCACCCGGCGCAATGCCGGCACTCGGGTGAACCAGTGACTCACCCCGCGTCCCGTTCAGGGCCGGGGACGGTGCGATGCCGCGAACCAGATCGGCCGAGCCCTTGACGAAGTCCTCCGGTGTTCCCATGTCGCGCCAATATGCGCTGTCGACGTGGCCGTAGACACGCTTGCCCTCTGCAAGAAGCGCCGGGAACACCTCGCGCTCGACGGACACCGGGCGATCGTGCGCGATCGATTCGATGATCTCCCGCTTGAACACGTAACAGCCTGCGTTGATCTGGTCGGTCGGCGGGTCCTGCGTCTTTTCGAGGAACGCGGTGACGCGGCCATCTTCGTCGGTCGGGACACAGCCGAATGCACGAGGGTCCCCTACCCGGACGAGATGGAGCGTGACGTCGGCCTCGGTTCTGCGGTGAGTGTCGAGAACCGCGGTCAGATCGGTGCCGCCGAGTACGTCGCCGTTGAACACCAGCACAGTGTCCGCGCGGAGTTTCGGCAGGACGTTACGGATTCCTCCGCCGGTGCCCATCGGCTCGGTTTCGGTGACGTACTCGAGCTCGAGGCCGAGCGCGGAACCGTCACCGAAATGTTCCTCGAACACCTCTGCTTTGAACGATGTGCCGAGGACGACGTGATCGATTCCCGCAGCCTTGATACGCGCCAACAGGTGGTGCAGAAACGGTAGTCCGGCGGTGGGAAGCATCGGCTTCGGCGCGGACAAGGTGAGCGGCCGGAGCCGAGTACCTTTGCCGCCCACAAGGATCACAGCATCGGTCGTCTTGCTCGTGTCAGCTGACATCGTCGGCCTCTCTGTTGTCATCGCTGTTCCCGATCGTCGATCTGTCGCGCTCGAAGTGCCGAAGCCACAACCACCTTCGAGCGCGCTGCCAGGCCCGCGCGCAGTGCCCATCGAAGGGGAGCTTGCCACACATGTGGGTGACGATCGGCCTGAAAGCGGTACGCGCTCGTGTGGTGGGCCGGAAGCATCAGTTCCGGATGTCTACCTGCCGCATGCCCTTTGGAGTGGGTAACTTCTACTTCTGGAACGTAGACATTGAGCCAGCCGGCTGTTCCGAGGCGGTCTCCTAGGTCCACGTCCTCCATGTACATGAAGTAACGGGAGTCGAACCCGTTCACCGAGTCGAATGCGGCACGCCTGAGCAGAAGGCACGAACCGGACAGCCAGCCGACTGTTCGCTCCGTCACTGCCTCGTTGTCCTGTCGGTACCGCACCGTCCAAGGGTTGTTCGGCCAGATCTTGCCGAGAAGGGCGTGGCCCGCGCCCGAGGTGAGGTCGGGGACCGAGCGAGCCGAGGGGTAGCGACTGCCGTCGGGTTCGCGGATGAGCGGGCCGAGCGCACCTGCGCGCGGCCACCGCTGCGCGGCGGCCAACAGTCCGTCCAGCGAGCCCGGGTGCCAACGGACGTCCGGGTTCGCGACGACGATGAACTCGACACTGTCGTCGACCTCGGCAACCGCACGGTTCACAGCGCCGCCGTACCCGAGGTTTGCACCCGTACGAAACAGGCGGGCATTCGGATAGGCAGCATCAGCCGCTTCGGGGGAACCATCGGTCGACCCGTTGTCGGCCATGATGACCTGTGGAGTCTCGGTCGTTGCCGTCGAGAGCGAACTCAAGAACTGATCCAGATATTCACCGGGCGAATAGGTCACCGTCACGACGGCCAGCTTGGAACTCACGCGGGCAACACTATCGTTCCCACGATTGCGCCCCGACGGTGCGCAGCCGTCATGTGGTGGCCTGCCCTGAAACAGCCAGCGCGTCGGCGAGCGCGTCGCGCCAATCGCGTAGCGGAGTGAGTCCTGCGCGAGCCCAAGCATCGGCGGACAGAACCGAGAACGCGGGCCTCGGTGCCGGACGCACGAATTCCGAGCTCGAACACGGCTTCACCCGGTCCGGATCGGCACCTACCCCGGCAAACACCGCCCGAGCAAGCTCGTACCAGCTCGCAGTTCCCCCGTTCGTCGCATGCAGAATCGGGGCATCGACCTGGTGCGCAGCGACGAGTTCGAGTACTCCGCCGGCCAGATCCCACGAATAGGTCGGCGAACCGACCTGGTCGTCCACCACGCTCACCGTGTCGCGCTCACCCTCCAGCCGTCGCATCGTGGACACGAAGTCGGATCCGGAGCCTGTGTAGACCCAGGCCGTCCGAACGACGTGCGCGGTTGGCAGCGCACGTAGTACCGCCTGTTCGCCTGCACGCTTCGTGCGCCCGTACGCGCTCTTCGGGGCCGTCGGTGCATCCGGCTCGTACGGCCTGGTCGATGTGCCGTCGAACACGTAGTCGGTGGATATGTGTACCAATCGAGCACCGACGCGCGCACACGCCTCTGCGAGATTTCGGGGCCCGTCGGCGTTCACGGCCATTGCCCGGTCCTCGTCGGTTTCGGCGGCGTCGACTGCGGTGTAGGCCGCGCAGTTGACGACGACCATGCCCGGCACAACAGCGGCGGCGACTGCCGCCGGGTCGGTGATGTCCAGCTCGGTGCTCGTTGCGCCGACCGTGTGGTGTTCCCCTTCTCGGCCGGCCGCGCGTTCCACTATCTGTCGTCCGAGTTGTCCCCCGGCTCCGGTCACAAGGATGTTCGCCACAGTCGCAAAGTGTGGCACGCCGCCCGAGCTTGAGCGAGGCAGTGAGATTTCACAAGTAGCCTGGAGCCGTTACAGGGACGAAACCACGACACACTACGAACCGAAGAGGAAAGCCACGGTGCCACGAGAGTCGGACGGAACACGGGACGAGTCCCGCTCCCGTCACCGCGACAATCGTCGCCGCGAGAACCCCAGCCGTCAAGATCCCAGCCGTCAAGATCCCAGCCGTCAAGATCCCAGCCGTCAAGATCCCGGCCGTCGGTCTCGCAGCGGCGATGGGCGCGAGTTCGACGGTCGCCGTCGCACCGCCTCCAGGACGCCCCGTCCGGCAACGAATACGGATGCAGAACAGTCCACTCATCGCCACGCCACCGCGCTGCGGGGTCCTCAGATCATCGTCGCCTCGCTGGCCATTCTGGTTCTGGTGGTCACCGGGTTTGCGTGGCGCAGTGTCGACAGCTTGCGCTCGAACATCGCCACGGCCGGTGGACTCGGCCTCGGAGGCGGCGCCGACGGCGCAGTCGACATCCTGATGGTCGGCACCGACAGCCGTACCGACGCGCATGGCAATGCCCTGTCTCAGGCGGAGCTCGATTCGCTGCGAGCCGGCGACGAGGTCGCCTCGAACACCGACACGATCGTGCTCATTCGAGTGCCGAACGACGGCTCCTCGGCAACCGCGATCTCCATTCCGCGAGACTCCTACGTGGAGGTTCCGGGGATCGGTATGTCGAAGATCAATGCTGCGTACGGCGCGACCAAGGAGACCAGGCGACTCGAACTGGTCGAACAGGGCGTCACCGACGCCGACGCCGAGAGCCAGTCCACCGAAGCTGGGCGCGAAGCACTGATCGAGTCCGTTGCCGACCTCACCGGCATCACAGTCGATCACTACGCCGAGGTCGGCCTACTCGGATTCGTGTTGCTCACCGACGCGGTCGGCGGCGTGGACGTGTGCCTCAATGCCCCCGTCGACGAACCTCTGTCCGGAGCGAATTTCCCTGCGGGAGAACAAACCTTGTCCGGCGCCGACGCATTGAGCTTCGTGCGACAGCGGCACGATCTTCCGCGCGGGGATCTGGATCGCATCGTGCGGCAGCAGGTTTTCATGGCGTCGCTCGTTCGAAGCGTGTTGAGCGCCAAGACATTGAGCAATCCCAGCACGTTGAATCAGTTGAGCGGTGCGGTGCAACGTTCGGTCGTCCTCGATTCCGATTGGGACATACTGGAGTTCGCCACCAAGTTGCAGGATCTAGCAGGCGGCAAGGTCAAGTTCGAAACGATCCCTGCGGTCGACATCAACGGGGTGACCGACTACGGCGAATCCATCGTCGAGGTCGATCCCGCAGCCGTCAAGCGCTACGTAGAAGGACTGCTGGACGGCTCAGCAGACGAAGGGGATACGGCGCCGACCACCGACGCTCCTCGGGTCGACCCGTCCTCGGTGACGGTAGACGTCGCGAACGACAGTGGAATCGACGGTTTGGCCAGCGGCGTGGCCGATTCGCTCGGCGCACTCGGGTACACCGGCGGAACCGTCGGCAACTACGAGGGAACGTCGGTGTCCACGACGACGATTCAGGCAGCCAACCCGGACAGCGACGCGGCGAAAGCGGTTGCTGCTGCGCTCGGCGGCGTCGAAGTGAGCACCGACGAGACTCTGGCGGGCAATACCGTTCGAGTCGTACTCGCTGCCGACTATTCAGGCCCGGGTGTCGGCGGCGCGCCGGCCGCGACCACCACACCCGAACTCGTGGCGGCGGGCGGCGAGTCACCGGCTCCTCCGATCGACGCAGGTTCGACCGGTCCCGCCTGCGTCAACTGATCGCCCCCGTCCTCGTTCGATAGGGTTCGAGTCGTGGCTTCCACTTTGACGCAGGAACTGCTCGATCCGATTCTGGCAACCGATCCGGCCGGTCCCCGAGTGACGTACTACGACGACGGCACCGGTGAACGGGTCGAGGTGTCGACGGTGACGCTTGCCAATTGGGCGGCCAAGACCGCCAACCTGCTGCGCGACGAATTCGGGCTCGAGCCTGGCGCTCGCGTCAGCGTGCTTCTGCCTGCGCATTGGCAGACGGCCGCGGTTCTGCTCGGTGCTTGGTGGGCCGGGGCCGAGGTGGTACTCGGGGTCGACGAAACCGCCGATCTCGCGCTGGTGCACGGAACCCGCATCGACGAGGCAGGAGACGTTCCGGAGATTCTCGCGCTGTCTCTCGATGCGTTCGGAAAGCCGGTACCGGATCTGCCGGTGGGCGTCACCGACTACGCGACCTCCGTCCGAGTACACGGCGACCAGTTCAGGCCGTCCGGGCACCAGGCAGCGCTGGAAGGACGATCCGTCGACGAGGTCCTGGCTTCGGCACGTGCGCGCGCCGAAGCTCACTCGCTCGTCGTCGGCGATCGGGTGCTGTCCTCGTTGCCGTGGACCACCGCCGAGGAGCTCGTCGACGGATTAGTGTCCGTGCTGGTCGCCGGTGGATCACTCGTTCAAGTTGCGGATCCCGACGAGAGCAGAATGGAACGGCGAATCGCCACCGAGAAGGTCACGAAAACCCTCGGCTAATTCGTGTATCCGCCGTCGTCGAGACCGGCTTCGATCTCGTACCGATTCCGTGCGCCGGGTCGGCGGCTTTCCTCGACTAGGTAGCGCACTGCGAAGAGGAGTCCGTAGCGCGCCCACTGATCGGCATGAACGGCTTCGTGACGGAGGACGGCACGGGACACGTTCTTCCCGGTGAGATAGACACCGCCGATCGTCGTCCCACCACGACCGAATCCGCCGCGCATACCGGACGCGACATACAACCGGACCTCCGGATCGAACGCGATGTCGGCCCTCCAGAGCCGGGCGTAGATCAGCGCGCTGTACGTCACAAAAATCGCCTGGAATCTGCCCCGCGCGGCGCTCTGGACCCGTGTGCGCATAGTTGGTCTCCGTTGTTGCCGCGCGCTTACCGTGGGTGCACTAGCCCAGCAGCTTCGCGCGCAGCGCAGCGTCCTTTTCCAACACCATCGACTCCAAGCTTGCCTGAAAGCTCGTCATCTGTTCCCGCAGGCTCGCGTCGGATGCGCCGAGGATTCGAACCGCGAGCAATCCGGCATTGCGGGCGCCGCCGATCGACACAGTTGCCACCGGTACGCCCGCGGGCATCTGGACGATCGACAGCAGCGAGTCCATCCCGTCGAGATACTTCAGCGGAACCGGTACGCCGATGACCGGCAACGGCGTCGCCGACGCCACCATGCCCGGCAGATGGGCTGCTCCCCCGGCCCCCGCGATGATCACCTGCAGGCCGCGCTCGGCTGCTCCGGACGCATAGTCGAGCATTCGCTGTGGTGTTCGGTGCGCCGAGACGACCCCGACCTCGAAACGCACACCGAACTCGGCGAGCGCCTCGGCCGCTGCTTCCATGGTCGGCCAATCGGAATCACTCCCCATGATCAGGCCGACCTGGGGTCCCTGCTTCCCTGCCCGCGCTTCGCTCATGCGTGTGGATCCCATCCGTCGGTCCATTCTGCGTGCGACATCCAATGCGCCGCGCGCTCTGCCTTCTCTCTGACTGCGGCAACATAAGCGCCGTCGGCAGAGCTGCCGGCCCCACCGAGCACGTTGACGTGTCCGATCTTGCGGTCCTTGCGCTCCCCCTTGCCGTAGAGGTGCACCTTGGCATCGGGCATTCGTGCGAAGAGGTGGTGCAGACGCTCGTCCATGCTCATGGTCGGCGCCTCGGCCGCACCGAGAATGTTCGCCATCACGGTCACCGGTGCCAATGGAGTCGTGTCGCCGAGCGGATAGTCCAGCACCGCGCGTAGATGCTGCTCGAACTGTGACGTCCGGCACCCGTCCATCGTCCAGTGGCCGGAGTTGTGAGGGCGCATGGCTAGTTCGTTGACGAGAATCCTGCCGTCGTTCGTCTCGAACAGTTCGACCGCCATGGAGCCGACTACGCCGAGCTCCGCAGCGAGTGAGAGCGCCATTCGCTCGGCGTCGATGGCCGTGTCCTCGTCCAGCGACGGTGCCGGCGCGATCACGACAGCACACTGGCCGTCACGCTGCACGGTTTCGACGACGGGCCACGCCGCGCCCTGACCGAACGGTGAGCGCCCGACCATGGCCGACAGCTCGCGCCGCAGGTCGATCTTCTCCTCGACCATCAGCGGAACTCCGCGATCGAGTTCACGGCGGACGATGTCCTCCGCCTCGTCGGCGTCGTTCGGCATCCACACGCCTCGACCGTCGTAGCCGCCACGGATCGACTTCACCACGACGGGCCAGCCGTGGTCGTCGCCGAACTTGGTGACATCCCCCACCCAGGTGACCTCTGCGAAGTCGGGTATCGGAATCTCGAGCTCGGCGAGCTTGCGGCGCATACGCAGCTTGTCCTGCGCGAAAATCAACGCGCTCGGCGGTGGCTGCACGTTGACGCCCTCGGCGACAAGGGCCTCCAGGTGCTCGGTCGGCACGTGTTCGTGGTCGAACGTAACGGCATTGGACCCGGTTGCCACCGTGCGCAACGCGTTCAGATCGTCATGATGCCCGAGCACGACGTCGGCACTGACCTGCGCTGCAGGCTCGTCGGCGCCCGCCGACAGCACACGCAGCGTCTGGCCGAGAGCGATCGCGGCCTGATGCGTCATGCGGGCGAGCTGACCGCCCCCGATCATCGCGACGACGGGCGTCCCGCTCGTCGCAGTACGCGGCGTACTCGGCCGCGGCGGGTTGTCTGCACCGGAAGAGGATTGTGGACCAGTCACGGCTTCATATCGTGTCATGCGTTGCCGCTTCGGCAGCCGCCAGTACCCGTGCCGCCCGTCCAGGGCTGAGAGAAAGCTGATGATCTGCGTGGCGGTTCGTCAATTGCACCAACGTTTCGTAGACTTCTCCGTTGTGCCCTCGATCGACAGCGTGATCCATCGCCTCCCCGGCCCGATTCGGGAGCTGGCGATTCGTCATAGCGAACTGATCAAGTTTGCCATCGTAGGTGGCACGACGATGATCTTCGACCTCGCGATCTTCTATTCGCTCAGCCTCACCATCCTCGAGCCCAAGCCCGTCGTCGCGAAGATCATTTCCGGCGTGATGGCCACGATCTTGAGCTACATCCTCAACCGTGAGTGGGCGTTCAAGAACCGCGGCGGGCGTGAACGGCACCACGAGGCATTGTTGTTCTTCACGATCAGCGGCATCGGTGTGATCCTCGCCGCAGCTCCGCTGTTCATCGCGAACAACATTTTCGATATTCGTGAGGGCCACACCAGTCTGACGATGCTGGTGATCGTGGACTTCGTCCTGAACTACATCATCGGCAACCTGATGCAGATGGCGTTTCGATTCTGGGCCCTGCGCAAGTTCGCTTTTCCCGACGAAAACGCACGCGGCGCCGCAGCAGGTTCGACCGACTTCGACCCGACCGAGTCCGAGGTGGCCGAAGAGCAGCTGGGACACAGCTAGCGCGGTTCCCTCGTCGAAGGCGAAAAGGTGCCCGTATGACGAACTGCGGGTAGAAACACCGAGAACATGGCTGGGCGACGCCGTTGCAACTCCAGTCGGCCGCCGTCTGCTTCGACGAGAGCGCGGGCCAGCGCCAGGCCGACGCCGGTGGATCCGGCGCCGGAAAATCCGCGATCGAAAATGTGGGGCGCCAACTCGTTGCTTACTCCCGCGCCCTCGTCCGATACCTCGACGCAGGCCAGTGGCTCGCGCCGACGCTCCGCAGTGTCGAGGGCAGGCACCAGACGCACCGAGACCGTGCAGGTACCACCTCCGTGCATCAGCGCGTTGTCGACGAGCACCGACACCGCCTCACGCAGCCGTGAACCCGTGACCGAGGCAGTGACTGCACTGTCCCCCTTGAGTACGAGTTGGCGATCGACGTCCTCGAAGCTGCGCTGCCACTCGGAGATCAATCCCGCCAGCTCGGCCACCACGGGCACCTCCTCGGCACCGGCGGATCCGTCGCTACGGGACGACCTGACCAATTCGTCGATGGCCAGCGTCAGCCGATCGACCTGCGCCATCGCCTCGTCGGCCTCTCCTACGACGTCGGGGTCCGGATGCGTGGACAGCTCGTCCAAGCGGAGCCGAACAGCTGTGAGACGACTGCGAAGCTGATGTGACACGTCCGCGACGAGTGTGTGTTCACGTTGCAGCCGGCCGGCGATCTCGACCGTCGCCGAGTCCAGGACCTCCGACACCCGGTCCAGTTCGGCGATTCCGTGCCGCCTTGGATCGGGTCGGAAGTCGCCTTCGGCAAGCCGAGCCGCTCGTCGGGCGACATCCTGGAGTGGATCGGCCAACCGTTTGGCAGTCAGAACTGCCACCGCGGTTCCCGCAAGAATGGCAGCGAGCACGACGAGGCCCACCGCACCCACGGCCTGACGCTGCAGCGAGCGCATGTCGTCGGACGGCACTTCGAGACGCAGCGAGCCCGACGTCCCCATGGACAACGACTCCACCAGCGGTTTCGGAACGAAAGGTTCGCCGATGTCGACGCGAGACGCCGCGTCCTGCGGGGTCGGAAAGATGACGACGAGCCGACCCGACTGCGGGATGGCCAGCCTCAACGAACCTATGTCGAGATCGCCGATGACCATCCCCATCTCACCCTCCTGCGAGAGGATTTCCGACGCCATGCGATCGAGTCGACGCTGCAGATCGTCCCTCGTGAAGTCTTCGACCCACAACCACGCTGTGTACATCAGCGGAAGGCCGAGAAGGAGCGCGGTGAGGATCACCACGGCAAGAATCGACTGGAGAATGCGGCGGCGCATCGTCGTCGCCCTCAGTCGCTGTTGATCCGGAACCCGACTCCCCGGACCGTGGCTATCCGACGCTCGGCGACGGACCCTTCGTCGCCGATCTTTCGGCGAAGCCACGACATGTGCATGTCGAGTGTCTTGGATCCTCGAAGTTCTGCGTCACCCCACACCTCGCGGAGGATTGTGTCGCGGGACACGACCTGCCCGGCATGATCGAGCAGGACTTTCAGTAGCTCGTATTCCTTGTTGGCCAGCGAGATCTCGTTGCCGTTGACGAGCACACGTCGGGCTGCGGGTTCCATGCGGATTCCGCCGACCTCGATCGGACTGTCCTCCCCCGGCCCGCGCCGCCGCAGCAACGCGCGAACGCGCGCCATCAACTCGGCCAGCCGAAACGGCTTTCCGACGTAGTCGTCCGCACCGGCGTCCAAGCCGACCACGAAGTCGACTTCGTCGGTGCGAGCGGTGAGCATCAGAACCGCTAGTTCGGAACTGTTGGCCCGCACCTGGCGACAGACCTCGAGACCGTCCATCCCCGGTAGCCCGAGATCGAGAATCAGCAAGTCGAAATTGCCGTCCAGCGCACGTTGCAGCGCGGCCGGCCCGGTCTGCTCGACGGTCACGGTGTAGCCCTCACGGCCCAGGGCACGCGAGAGTGGAGCGGCAATCGCTTCGTCGTCTTCGGCAAGCAGCACGTCGGTCACGAGAGGAGCCTACGGTCCGAATCTGTGAAGGAACATAGAGATTACCTTCGCCGACCGGCCCGCCAGCCAGGTCGAGCGCCGTCGGAATCCGAGACCTCGGCGCTTTCGAAGGCATCGGGGCCTGCGCGCCTGACCTCCATCGAGTCGAACACCTGCTGATAGAGCAGGGAATGGACTCGTTGTACGCGCGGTATGTCGTCGAACTCGAGTGGATCGTCGGAGGCCGACGCGATGATCAAGGTGCCGGTACGCAGCATGCGGTCCACCAGACCGTGTCGGAACTGAACGTTGCTGATGCGGCCCATCGGAATGTCGATACCCGAATGGGTGATGACTCCCTGCCGGATGAGCACCCGTCGATCGGTGACGATGAAGTGGGTGCATCTCCAGCTGATCAGCGGCGCGACGCATCGCCATCCGACCACGATCGCCCACACCACGACGACGACCATCGTGGCAATCGTCGCGCCGGAACCATCGAGGCGGGCTGAGATCAGGCCGACGAGAAATCCGGCCACCGCGGTAGTGAGAATGAACGTCACCGCGGGCAACACCAGCATCTTCCAGTGAGGGTGATGATGCAGTAACAGCTCTTCCTCGTCCGCCAACGCATCCTGCGGATAGCCCATACGACTCACTCCTCGACCGGAACCTCGTTCTTGTGAGGCGATCCTGCCACGACTTCATCACCGTCACCCTCCGCGCGGTCGTCGCTATCGTTCGGCGGCGGCGATCCATCCGAGAGAAGCACGTCCGCCCAGCGGGTCGCAGGATCGATATCGACGAGAAGGGCCTTCGCCATCAGAGTGAGCGGAATCGCAAGCACCGCGCCGAGCGGACCGAGTACCCAGGCCCAGAAGACCAAGGACAAGAACGTGAGGGTGACCGACAGACCGACAGCGTCTCCGACGAACTTGGGCTGAATGATCGATTGGATCACCACATTGACGACGCTGTACAAGACGATCACCGTGATCATCAGTGTCGGCCCACCTTGGAGCAAGGCGAGCAGTGCGGGCGGAACCAGGCCGAGCACGAAGCCGACGTTCGGTATGTAGTTGGTGATGAACGCCAGCAATCCCCACAACACCGGCAGCGGAATCCCTAACGCCCACAACACTCCTGTGTCGATCACTGCGACGATGAGACCGAAGATCGTGGACACGATGAGGTACTTCCGCGTTCCCGCAGAGAACGAGGTGAACGCGCTCGCGATGTCGCCCCGCGTCCGGACGAGAGTGGTCAATCGAGCAGAGTAGGAACTGCCGTCGACCGCCATGAACAAAGCCAACACGAGCACGAACAACAGATTCGAGAACACTCCGAGCACGCCGACGAGGAGTCCATCGACCAGCCCGAACACGGTGCCTGCATCGAGGTCGGACAACAGCCCCTGAATCTGATCAGGGCCGACGCCGTTGTCGGCCAGAAAATTGTGCACGTTGGCGATCAGCTGATCGAAATCGTCCGAATAGGTCGGCAGCAGCGTCGCCAGTCGCGCCGTGGACAGCACGAGGGCGAACACCAACGACAACAGGATCGCGTACACGGCGAGAATAGCGATCAGCGTCGCGATCCACGCCGGAACCCCTTTACGCCGCAACCATTCCGGAAGCGGATGCACAGCAACGGTGAGCATCAGCGCCAGGAAGGTCGGACCGACTACGGACGCGAACGCGCGAGTCCCTGCGACGGCTACCACCAGGCAGGCCAAGCCGATCAACACGATCACTCCGCGCGGAAGCGACCACGAGGTCGGCATTGCCTCAGCAGGTTCGGCGCCCGATTCGGTGTCGTGTCGATCGATCTGGACCGGATCGTCTCCGGGCACTGCCTTCGGCTCGCGCACGCGGCCCCCTCACACGCTTCTGCTAGGACCTACAACGCTCGCACCGCACGGAAGTACGGCACATCATCCGCTACGGATGATGTGCCGAACGTCGCTCGGGTTCGACACTGATCTTGTCGGAAAGGAGCGCGAGACATGACTGCACGTACGGGTACGACCGGGTCGGGGCACCAAGGGTTCGCATTCGGCGGCGCCATCGCGGCGTCGATCATCCTGCTGACCGCGGGGATTCTGTCGATCTTTCAAGGGATAGCCGCGATCGCCAAAGACGACCTTCTGGTCGTCGGATACAACTACACCTACGAGTTCAGCGTCGAGACCTGGGGATGGGTTCATCTCGTGGTCGGAGTCCTGCTGCTGCTGGCGGGTATCGGACTGATGTCGGGGGCGACGTGGGCACGCCTCGTGGCGATCGTCGTTGCTTCCTTGTCGATCGTCGCCAATTTCCTGTGGCTGCCGTACTACCCGCTGTGGTCGATCTTGATCATTGCCATCGATCTGGTCGTCATCTGGGCAGTCGCCACCTGGGAGCCGACTCGGGCTCAGTGATCGCCTCGATCGATCGCACGAAGGTGCGTCACGTCGCCGGCCGCGACCGAGATCAGTTCCCCGGTGCCGCCGTCGCGCACAACGATGCGCCCCTGATTGTCGACGTCGGTTGCATCGCCGAGGATCTGCTTCTCGCCCGGTAGTTCGACGCGCACGCTGCGGCCGATAGTGTCGCAGCGTTCGCGGTATCGACTCGCGAGCTGCTCGGTGTTCCAGTTCGAGTTTCGCCACGAGTCGATCTCGGCACCGATTCCACGCAGTATCGCCCGCAGGATCGTGTCTCGATCGACGACCGCTGCGTTCTCGAGCACCAGCGATGTGGCAGTCGGAACGGGCAGCTCCGGCTTCGACAACGACACGTTCAACCCGATACCGACGACGACTGTCGGCGCGGAACCGTGTCGCGCGACCTCGGCGAGGATGCCGGCGACCTTTCGTCCCTCGATCAAGACGTCGTTGGGCCACTTCAATGCCGCGTCGACAGCAGCGACGGTGCGTAGCGCATCGACCACGGCAACTCCCGCCAGCAAGGGAAGCCATCCGAGTACGGCCGGGTCGATGCCTGGGAACCGGACTAGGACCGACAGCAGCAGTTGTGACCTCGGCGGCCCCGAGAACGGTCTCGCGTGCCTGCCACGCCCGCTGTCTTGATGTTCGGCGACTAGCGCGGTCCGATCGGCCAACCCATCGGCCTGCGCGATCAGGTCTGCATTGGTGGACCCCGTCGACTCGACGACGTCGAGCCGGGACCAGGACGCCTGAGGCCCGTCGACGAGTGCACGCCGAAGAGCCGAGAGGTCGAGCGGGGGACGATCGAGATTGGTCCACATGAACAACGAGCATATGGCCTGCTCGTGACGAGCTCCGAGTCGACGCCTGACGGTACTGGCCAGTAGCTATGCAGTAGCGGCTGGTGGAGCCGACGTTGGCTGGTCCAACGCGCCCCTGGGTCGGGACGTGCATCACACCCGTGGTTAAAGTGTTTGCCCATGACCAGTGTTCAGGATCCGACTGCGCAGAATTCGGCAGAGAAGCCCGATATTCACACCACAGCGGGCAAGCTTGCCGATCTGCGTAGCCGCCGCGAGGCTGCAATGGCACCGTCCGGCGAAGCCGCGATCGACAAGGTGCATGCCAAGGGCAAGCTGACCGCGCGCGAACGGATCACGGCACTGCTCGACGACGGGTCCTTCGTGGAGATGGATGCCCTGG
>NZ_JBMDIX010000090.1:0-2556 GCF_057808915.1 Rhodococcus sp. FG69
TGTCCGTGGCCATGAAAAAGTACCCACTGGTGGCCAGGTCGAGGTCCCCACTGGTGGCCAACTGAAAGTCCCCACCCCGTGTTCGTCGTGTCGATCAGGAACTTCTGGCCCGAGCGGTGACGGTGAAGGTGCCAACCACACACCGCACCGCCCGGGGAGTTCCATTGAAGTCTGCGAAGGAACGCATGGACATCATTTCCGCTTACCGCGAAGTCGGGTCGTATCGAGGAGCCGCCGAACTCGTCGGCACCACCCACAAGACCGTCAAACGCACCATCGACAAATTCGAAGCCGACCAGGCCGGCACCACACCACCGCCGCGAGCCGAGCGTGAACGCAACTACGCCGCCGTCACCGACCTGGTAGCCGAACGGGTCGACAAATCTCAGGGCCGAATCTCCGCGAAACGAATCCTGCCGATCGCCCGCAAGGCCGGCTATGCAGGATCGGACCGCAACTTCCGCCGCCTGGTCGCCGAGGAGAAGAAACGGTGGCGCACCGACCATCACCGCGGCCGACGGCCCGCGGTATGGGCACCGGGTGACTACCTGATCATCGACTGGGCCACTGTCGGCGGACTGCACCTGTTCTGCGCCGTCATGGCGTATTCACGGTGGCGGTTTGCTGCATTCGCCACGGACGAGAAAGCAACCACCACAATGGCATTGATCGCCGAAGCACTTGCCGCTGTCGGTGGTGTCCCGCGCAAGGTCCTCGCCGACCGCATGGCATGCCTCAAAGGCGGGGTCGTCGCGAACGTCGTCATTCCCACCCCGGACTACGTGCGGTTCGCTGCTCATTACGGGTTCGCACCGGACTTCTGCCACGCGAACGACCCACAATCGAAAGGCGTGGTGGAGAACCTCGTCGGATACGCCCAACGCGATCTCGCTGTCCCGTTGCTCACCGAAGCAGCCATCGCCGGCACCACCGTCGATGTCCACGCAGCCAACGCCGCCGCCAGGGTGTGGTGCAGGGAAGTCAACGCCAGGGTGCATTCGGAGATATGCGCGGTCCCGAACGGCAAACTGGACGAAGAGCGAGAGTTGTTGTCGCCGTTGCCATCACTGCGACTGGAAATCGGTCCACCGCCGGTGACCCGCAAAGTCGATCGCTTGTCCTGCGTGCGGTTCGCGTCCGCGCGCTACTCCGTGCCGGTCCGGTTGATCGGCGCGACGGTCACCCTCGTCCAGACCGAGGGACGGTTGGTGGTTGTCGAGCCGGCCACCGGTGAGGTCGTCGCCGAACATGACCTGGCCCAGCCGGGGACCGCGTCGGTCCTCGACGAGCATTACGGCGGAGCGCGCCCCGCACCCCATCGCGGTCCCAGGCCGAGAACCACTGTAGAGCAACAGTTCTGCGCACTCGGACCCGAAGCAGAAGCATTCCTCGTCGGTGCCGCCGCGATCGGCAACACCAGGCTCGGATCCGAGCTCGAGATCCTGCTGGCACTCGGTGCGGCACATGGCACCGAACTGTTGGTGGCGGCGTTGACCCGGGCGGTGGCGTTCCGTCGATTCCGGGCCGCGGACGTCCGATCGATTCTCGCTGCCGGTGCCGGAGCGCCGCAGCCCAGGCCGGCCGGAGACGCGTTGATTCTGGACCTGCCGACCGCACCGACACGCTCCCTCGATGCCTACGCCATCCGGACCCCTGCCGCCGATACGCAGGTGCCGTCATGACCGACACCACCACTGCACACTCTCCGAAGACTGCTGCGCCCCATCATGTTCCCGAGCTCGCTGCTGATCTCGACGCCGGACTACGTCGCCTGAAACTGGCTGCGATCCGCCGGACCGCACCGGAGGTGTTGATCACTGCGAAGACGCAACGCTGGACCCCGGAAGAAGTGCTGCGGACGCTCATCGAGTCCGAACTCGCCGCACGTGATGCCTCCAACATCGTCAACCGGCTCAAAGCGGCCGCGTTCCCGGTGACGAAAACGTTGGAGTCCTTCGACGTCGCCGCGTCGTCGATCCAGCCGAAGGTGTTCGACTACCTGTCCAGCCTGGAATGGGTTCGGGCACAGTCGAACCTGGCGATGATCGGACCTGCCGGGACAGGCAAGTCGCACACCTTGATCGGACTCGGTGTCGCCGCCGTCCACGCTGGACACAAGGTCCGCTACTTCACCGCCGCCGATCTCGTCGAAACCCTGTATCGCGGATTGGCCGACAACACCGTCGGCAAGATCATCGAATCACTGCTGCGGGTCGACCTGATCATCATCGACGAAATGGGCTTCGCCCCGCTCGACGACACCGGCACCCAGTTGCTGTTCCGTCTCGTCGCCGGTGCTTACGAACGCCGCTCGTTGGCGATCGGATCGCACTGGCCGTTCGAGCAATGGGGCCGGTTCCTGCCCGAGCACACCACCGCCGCCTCGATCCTCGACCGATTGCTCCACCACGCCACCATCGTCGTCACCGACGGCGAGTCCTACCGCATGAAAGACGCACAACACCGAAAGGACCGCCCCTGAAAAACCGGGAACATCAACACGGGGTGGGGACTTTCACCTGGCCACCAGCGGGGACTTCAACTTGGCCATTGACA
>NZ_JBMDIX010000091.1:0-2425 GCF_057808915.1 Rhodococcus sp. FG69
TGACGGCGCTCATCGGAAGTGCTCAGCTTCGCTCAGCGAAAGTGCTCACCCGGTAGCGGTGATCACTGTAGCGGTTGACGGGTTCCGGTGACTGCTTTGCGGAGTTTCTCCGATCGTGCGTTGTGGTCGCGGAGGCGGTAGGAATCACCCGACATGTCGAGCACTACCGATCGATGCAGAAGTCGGTCGAGCATCGCTGCTGCGACGGTGTCGTCACCGAGGACCGTTCCCCACGAGCCGACGCCGCGATTACTGGTGATCACGATCGATGTCTTCATATACCGTTGCGAGACAACCTGAAACAACGCTGACGCCGCCTCACCCGGCAACGGTAAGTACCCGAGTTCATCGATGACCAACAGGGTCGGGCCGGCGTAGAACCGCATCGTCGTCGCCCACCTGCCTTCGATCGCAGCGCGATGACACCGAGCAGCAAGATCCGCTGCAGTGGTGAAATACGTTCGATATCCCGCGTGCGCCGCGGCCCGCGCCAGCCCGACCGACAGATGCGTCTTCCCGACCCCGGGTGGCCCGATGAGCAGCACATTCGTCGCGGTCTCCAAGTATCTGCAGGTCGCGAGCTCGTTGATGAGTTTCTTGTCGACCCCGGCGGCGTTGTCGTAGTCGAAGTCCTCGAGCGATGCCGGCGTCGGCAAGCACGCGAACCGCAACCGACCGGTCAACCGCCGCGCTTCGGTGGCGGCGACCTCGATCGAAAGCAGTCGCTCCAATGCCGCTGTCATCGACAGTTCCTCGGTGGCCGCTTGGTCGAGGACCGCCGGTAATGCTTCGGCGGCGTCGGCGAGTTTGAGGACCCCGAGATGCCCACGGAGGCGTTGGTAGAGACTTGCTGCTTCGGCGGTGTTCGGTTCAGGAAGTCGATCGGCAGTGGCACGGGATTTCGGTGTTTCGCTCATGCGAGGGTGTTCCTTCCTCGCGCGGCCCGCTCGTAGGCCGAGAGGTCGATGACATCCGATGATGCTGACGCAGAGGCTGATTCAGAGCTCACGTTCGCAGTCTCTGAGTGTCGAACATGTTTGTTGCGCAATGACTCTGCCGCCTGTACCGCATCAGGCCCTGGCGGTATCCGTTCCTTGCGGCGGTGCGGCTTACCGGTGTTCGCGGTCGCCATCGCGGCCTGTTCGAGAGCGACGACGTGGCCGCTGTCGCGGACGATCATGCCCAGACCGTCGGCGGCGACCGTGTGCCGAGCGACGGTGATGCCGGAGACGGTGACGATGTCGAGATGACCGCCACCGACCAGCCTGGTCACGGTCACCTGCGCGGACGCCAACTCCGGCGGAACGGAGTACTGATTGCCGCGGTAGGACACCAATGCTTGCCGAGACGCGGTCCGGGTGTCGCCGAGGATCACCGGATACGCCGTTGCCGGCGGCGTCTGCAGAGGTTCGGTCGCGGCGAGTTCGGCGACGGTGCTGGTGCCGTCGGGAGTGTGGCGGGTCCGGTTGTCGGAGACGGCGGCGCAGAAGTTGTCGAGATGTGCTTGGGCTTGCTCGACGCTCATGTCCGGAAGCGAGCGCCACCACCGCTGCGCTGCAGTGTGATTGGCCTTCTCGACTACGCCTTTGCGGTTCCCTCGTCGGGGTGGGCAGATCGCGACGGAGACCCCGTAGTGCTTCGCGGCGCCGGCGAAGCTCGCGGTCACCGCGCCGGAGTCGGGGTGGCAGACGGTGGCCATGCGGTCGAAGCGCCACACCCGGGTGATGCCGCCGAGAGCGCGGACAACGCGATCGAGGTTGTCGACGAGATGTGGTTGATCCATCGACGGAGTCAGCACCGCCCGCCACTTACCCGAATGAGCGAGGGAGCCGACCCACAGGTGTGCTGTTTTGCCCCAACCCCATTCGGTGGGAGGGTTCGGCAGATCGACGTAGTCCCATTGGGTTTCCTCGCCCGGCGGGTGTTCGATGATGGCATTGGCCCGGTCGGTTGCGGTCCTACAGGCCAGGCAGATCGGGCGGAGCTTCTGCTGCCGGATCTTCCGGGTCATCGTCGGGTACGACAGCATGAACCCCAAGGTCAACAGTTCGTCGAACAAGGTGATCGCCCACAGATGCGGGTCTTCGGTCAATCGGTAGCGGATGTAGTCGACGAAGTCCTCGAATGGATCGGAGGTCGATTTTCGTCGAACCCCCGGGGTGGTGATGCCGTTCAGGTAGTTGCGGACGGTTCGGCGGTTGCGGCCGGTGTGTCGGGCGATGTCCGAGATCGACATTCCTCGTTTGTGCAGTGCGGATATCTCCATGTCCTCTTCCCATGTAAGCATGAGATCACGGGTCTCCTTCGGGACGCTGGTGTGTGGTCAGAGACCACCAGCATCGGAGGAGGCCCGCCCTCATTGGCGGAGCCACACGGATGAGCACTTTCAGAGATCAGATCTGGGCACTTTCACTGAGCGCCGTCA
>NZ_JBMDIX010000092.1:0-2355 GCF_057808915.1 Rhodococcus sp. FG69
GAAAGCTGTGCTGAGCTGGCATTTCGGGCGAGACGGTGCGGAAAATGCAATTTACATGGCTCACAACTGAAAAATCATGGGTGACTGTGGATTGGAGGTCATTTGATCAAACTTCGCTTTTGGTTGCGCGTGATTCATGGAGTGTCTGAGTGGGAGGGCCCGTATGTCTGGCGGGACTCGGTCTTGGACACCTCCCCTGGTTTGGGTAAATATCAGGCGGTCCGGACAGCAGACAGCCCCGGACGGCAACACTGGCGCCCGCCGGGGCTGTCGCTTGTTCGGGCTAGATTAAGAGTCCTGCAGCATCTCTACCAGCTTCTGTACGTCGTCTTCGCTGAGTGCTTCTCTGATCGCAGTTGCAACTGCTTGCGGGTTGCTCTTGAGTTTCGTCAGAGCGCGGATAGCGGAAGTGGTACGTGATCCGTCCTGTCTGTCACTTTCGGTAGGGCGAGGTTGCTTTCCTTTAATATCTGGGCTCGGCTTTCGCTTTTGTCGCGATGACCAAGCTGCCACCTGCTCGACCGACGGGATCTGAGCCAATTCTCGCGCGTCGCGTATGGCAAGGTCGCCCTGCCGGAGCTTCTCCTGTAGCTCAGGTTCGAGTTTCAACAGCGCGCGCCTCTGGGAGATCCAACCTTCGGACTTTCCCAGTTTGGCTGCGGCCTTAGATGCGCTCCCAAGCTCGGTGACCAGTAAATCGACTGCCTCCGCTTCCTCGACGACGTCGAAGTCGCGCCTGTCCAAGTTCTCTACAATCGAAGCCCATAAGACTGATTCTTTAGAGATCGCGAGACTGTCGCGAACTACTACGTCCAGGCCCTTGCGACCGAACTTCTCGCTCGCTGCGAGTCGGCGGCAACCGTTCACAACGACCCAGCGCGCCGAACCGATGGCCTCGCTGTCTTCTGGCCATAGCTCTAGCCATCGTGCGCTCGTTATGACCGTTCCCGGCTGGAGCTGGCGTTCGGCGATTGACGACAGATCATCGAGACTTCCCAGGGACGAGCGCGGGTTGCGCGGGTTTGCAACCAGCTCGGCGATGGACACGTCTGGCCTGAATTGGCCATCCACTGGGGTGCCTGCATCTACGGGTGACCGGTCCCCCACCGAACTGACCAAGCTCTTGAAGTCGACCCGGCCGCCGCGGGACTTCTGAGAGGTTGCCATCACATACCCACTTCGAGCTCAAGGCAAAGCCGCTGAAAGTCTTCGCGGGCTTGTAACGACGCTCGATTAGGTGGGTATTCAGTTACGACCAATCCTTGTGCTGCCGCGCGGCTATGCACCTTGTAGTGCCGTACAACTGTGTTTGCGAGTGGCCAACCCTGCGCTTGCACGAACGCCTCGGTTTGTTCGAGATCGACCCGGCCATCTCGTGGGTCCCAGTTGTTGATCACGACCTTGAATGGGATCCCCCGTGGCTCAAGTACTTTCGAGATGGTGCGGGCTGTTGGGTCGAAGCTCAGCGGCTCGGGAACAATGGGAACGATCGCCAGATCGGTCACAGACAGTACTGCGTCGAGTGCTTGGCCGGAAGTGCCATTGTCGACAGCGCCGGGGCGGTCACCAATCCATCCTGGTGTATCCACGTAGACGTGTTTGATCCCATCCAAGTTGGGAAGATGCCGGAGCATGTCTGGGTCGTCGATTTGTGTGACTCGGAATGGGAGGTCCTGGACTCGCTCGGCCCACCATACGGCTGAACCCTGAGGGTCTATGGACGCCGCGAGCACCGGCGATTCACTTTGCTTAGCGCCCGAGCGGGTTAAGACGTCATTCTTCACTGCCGCCAGATTCATTGTGAGGGTGCTTTTCCCTACCCCACCCTTTTGGCTGAGTACAACATGAACGGGCATTGGCCCACCTCCGTTTGCTTCACCGCGGACGGCTACTTCGGTTTGGTGCTCTGACTCGGATCTTTACCGCGGTAAAGATCCGCGAGGAGGCGCAGCTTCGAGTCGCTTGCGCACTCAAAAGATACACCAGATTGCCTTCTGGGAATCATCGTTGACGGTTCGACTCGCCGGTAGCTTCGTGCCGGCCCGCGCCTCGACTGCCTACTCCCCCTAGTCGCTTCTCGCGGGGATCCGCTTGATGTGCGGCCGGAATCGGGAGTATTGCTCCAATTGCGATGTGAACTTGTGGTGTTGCAGACTGTTGCGCAGCCTTGACCGTAACGCTCTTCCGCGTCTGATGCCTTGCGCTCTGCGGACTTTGCTATGGAAGACGACGGAGCATGTCGTAGATGCGTCCCTAGGTGAAGGTCTGGTAGCCCGGCCGGTTGTTTGCCACCTACGCTTTTTACCGCGGTAAAGAGCGGCGGTTACGCCCCCGCAGTGCGTGGTTGCGAGGCCT
>NZ_JBMDIX010000093.1:0-2271 GCF_057808915.1 Rhodococcus sp. FG69
TGGTCTCACCGATCTGGCCAACTCGATCAACAGTCAGATCGAGCCTTCATTCAATCGCCTCGTCGAAGCGGGCAAAAAAGTCTGGACTTTCCTGACAGGTGTCGGAGAAGAGGTTGCGTTTCGTCTGTCTCCTAAGCTTGCGTTTCTGTGGACGATTCTCTCCACGAACCTCGCTCCGGCGTTCGTCAAACTGTACGAAGCCGTCAACCCGTTACTACCAATCATCGGCGGGACGTTGTTAATTGGTATTGGCCTGGTGACCGATGCCGTGAACATCGCGGTATTCGCGTTCTCAGGATTGGTGACCGTCGTCGCTGCGCTTGTGCAGGGATTTACGGACGGTAACCCAGTGGTCTGGACACTTGCTGGTGCATTCACCGGTCTCGGTATAGCCATGGGCATCAACGCCATCGTGAACTCTGTAAATGCATCCATGGCGGTCATGTCGACAGTCACCATTCCCGGGTTGATCGCCAAGGTGACCGCACTAAACGTCATGGTCTCCACTCCGATGGTCATGCCTGCAATAGTTGTGGCGGCTGCCCTTGCAGCCATAGCTTCGGTATGGAACGCCTACAACGAAATGATGTCTGCGATCGATGGGGCTAAGCGCGCCCGCCAAGATTTCATCGACACAGCGAAAAGTGCAGATGCAGCGGCCTACAAGATTCTCTACGACGGTGTCAGTTCTCCTGAGAGGAAGGCTGCCGCACAACGTGTCCTCGACGTCAAGCTACCGAAGAACGCTGTCGGCACTGGGTACTCATCCGGTGGCGCAACACTTGTTGGCGAAAACGGTCCTGAGATCGTCAACATGCCGCAGGGTGCTCACGTGACCCAGGCGTACCGCACTCGCAACCAGCTCGCGGGCGGTGGCGGGGGAGTAACTGTAAACATCACCGGCCCGGTCTCCTTCAACGACCGATCCGACATCGACTACTTCGCACAGCGCATCAACCAGGCACAGCGCCTCGCACGATCCGGTATGGGCGGAACTGTGGGAGCAGCAGCGTAATGCCTGCCATCGCACTCAGTTACGGCACGTTGAGCCTTCAGTCGGACAAGATATGGACCACCGCATCTGACATCTATTCGTCCCCAACAAACTCCGTTCAAGTTGACGGTCTGTCTCAGTCTGATGGTGGCGTATTCGTCCGAAGCTCACTCAAGCCAAAGACATTCAGCGTAAGTGGTGTGGTGCGCGGCAGCGACATCGTCGAGACCGATGGTTTGATCGACCAACTGAAGATGGGTCTTCGTCTGACACAGCAGAACTTCGACATCGCCTACGCGGGCGGAACCCGTCGTTACGTCGCGACACCTGAGAACTTGATCATCGGCCGAGAAGACGGTCTTGCTCGCGCTGGCTGGTCAGCACAGTTCATCTGTGCCTCGCCTGTCGGGATGGACATCACATCAACTGTGCTTTTGCCGGCTACGCCCGTGACGACTGCAAACACGGTCATTCCAATCGCCGTCGGCGGCACCTACCAGGCGGAACCCTTGATCACCGTGGTCATGACGACGGTCGGTGGCGGCACAGCCAAGACCATCACCATCACGAACAGTACGACCCTCCGCGGTATTGCTATCAAGCGCAATTGGTCCAGTGGCGACCGCATCACGATCGACTCGCTCAAGAAGGAGCTGCGTGTCAACGAGATGCTGGTTCCATTTACCGGGCAGTTCCCGAAGTGGGATGTCGGAGCGCAGAGCCTGGGCTACCTCGACGACCTGACCTCACGATCTGTCAGTATCTCCGCCACGTACACCAGGCGGTGGTTGTAGAGGCGGTCTATGGCAACGATCGTCATCTACCCAACCATCGGCAACGACGATGCTCAGATCAGATCAGACGGATCTGGCGACTACTCGGAAGCCTCTGGTTCGATCAATATCGGTAAGTTGTCGACCGGCTCAAACTTGTCGATGACGAACGGCCTACGGTTTCCAGGCATCAATATCCCTGCGGGAGCGACAATCTCGTCCGCGACGTTGGGGCTTGTCTCCCAGTACGAGAACCCGGCTTCAGTCAGTCTGCGTGTATACGGCGAGGCAAGCGACAATTCGGTCCCGTTCACATCGACTAGCGCACCACACCTGCGCCCGAAGACCGTTCAGTACAGCGCGTGGACACCCGTGAAGGGGACGAACTGGAACGGGGGCGGGGTATACAACAGCACACCTGACTTGAGTCCCATCATCCAAGCAATCGTCAGCCGAGCTGGCTGGACCGCTGGCAATGCGATCAGTCTCCTCATCGTCGATAAC
>NZ_JBMDIX010000094.1:0-2210 GCF_057808915.1 Rhodococcus sp. FG69
GTGGGCTGGAAGGTGCGCGTTCACGCGCGGTAGTGACCGAATGAGTCGTTCGGTCACTACCGCGAGCCTGCGGCCTAGAACGCCCAACCCATGACCGAGGCCCTATCGGTCGCGAAGGCGATGTCGACGGTGTGGAGTGCCTCCGGATCGCGGGTCCACAGCCTCGACGCGGCGGCAAAACGCGTTGCACGGTGTGTGCCGAAGTACATCGACGACAGGACGTCGAGTCCGACCCTCGCATCCGGTGCAGCTTCGGTGCGCGTGACCGTCGCTGCTCCCGCGGAGATCGTCACGTCGAAGGTGCCGCCCGCGTCGAGGAACGGGTCTTCCACCTCGAGGACGAACTGGGCGTCGACGCCGTAGGTGCGTGCTTCCAATGCTGCCTTGACGTCCATGATTCGGCACCACAGTGCATCGTGAAGGCCGGTGATCTTGGGTAGACGATTGTTCGTCAGGAGGAAGGGCAGCGCCTCGTCCGGGGCTTGGCTGACCTCGATGGTGTCGACGAGATCGATCCCCGCGAGTACTTGCCACATCTCGGCGTATGCCTGATCGGTGACGGCGATGAACTCCTGAACGACGACCTTGCTCTCGGTGGGACTCCGACGATATGCGACGTATCCGTCAGCGTGCGCGATGAAGAACAGCTCGGTCAGTCCATGCCTACGGTTCTCCCGGTCGGCGAAGAATCGCTCCCATCGAATCGGCGGCTTCGGTTGAGCCCCAGCCGTTTTGCGCTGCCAGCGATGGTAGATTTCGGGAAGCAGTGTCGAGGCTTCCGTCGACTCGATCAGACGGACGCCGGTGACGGCTGGAACCGACTCGTGGAACTGCGCGAACCTGCGGTCGAGCACGATTGCGTGTTCCTCCGTCGCCGGGCCGTACCCGAATCGGCGGTAGATCGTCGCTTCACTCGCAGTCAGGAGCGACAGTGGAGCCCCCGCAGCATCGAGTTTGCGGTGTTGTTCGGTGAACATGCGGCGGAGAATGCCGCGCCTGCGGTGCGTCGGCGCGACCGACACCCACGACACACCCGACGCTTCCACCTGTTCGCCGCCGGGGACCGTCACGGACATCGGGAAATGCATGGCGACGCCGACGGGCGTGCTTCCATCCCATGCCATGACAACGTGCTCGGAGCTCGTCAGAATCTGAGTCTCGGCGAGGTCCTCGGAATTTTGGTGCTCACCGAACGCGTGGGCGTCGAGAAGTGCGACTGAATCCCAGTCGTCGTCGGTGGCCGTTCTGATGTTGATCGTGTCTTCGGTAGTCATCGCAGTCGAGCTTTTCACACAGGTGCCAAGATGGACACGTGGTACACGTAATCGACATCGAAAACTCCGCCGATCCCAGGCTGGACGACTTTCGAGACCTCAACTCGTCCGATCGCCGTCCCGACCTACCCGACGGAAAAGGCTTGGTGATCGCCGAAGGTGTTCTGGTGGCGGAGCGCTTGCTCTCATCGAGGTTTTCGCCGATCAGTTTGCTCGGGGTCGACCGTCGACTGCAGGAACTCGGTGATTGCCTCGACGGCGTCGACGTCCCGTTCTATCGGGCGACCGCGGAGGTCATGGCCGACGTTATCGGATTTCACCTCAATCGAGGGGTGCTCGCCGCGGCGCATCGCCCGCCGGAACTGGACCTAGCCGCGGTACTGGAGGGTGCACGAACTGTCGTGGTGCTGGAAGGCGTCAACGACCATGAAAATCTCGGGTCGATGTTCCGCAACGCGGCCGGACTCGGCGCGGATGCGGTGCTCTTCGGTGCGGCATGTGCTGATCCGCTGTATCGACGCGCGGTGCGGGTGTCGATGGGGCACGTACTGCGGGTTCCGTTCGCGCGTGTTCCCGACTGGCCGAGGGGACTGAATGTACTGCGAGAGAGCGGTTTTCAGACAATATCGCTGACGCCCAACCCGTCGGCGATACCGCTCGCCCAGGCGATGACGGGCGAGAAAGTGGCACTTCTACTCGGAGCCGAAGGGCCTGGACTGACCGAACACGCCATGCGCGCCACCGACGTTCGCGCGCGTATCCCGATGGCGCCGGGAACGGATTCACTCAATGTCGCCACCGCCGCAGCTATGGCGTTCTACGAGCGCGTGCGGTTACACACACCCGGACAGGCTCCACTCCTGTGAACCGGGTCGTTCCCGCAGGCTCCACTCCTGTGAACCGGGTCGTTCCCGCAGGCTCCACTCCTGTGAACCG
>NZ_JBMDIX010000095.1:0-2104 GCF_057808915.1 Rhodococcus sp. FG69
GGGGTGTGCCAGGTGTGTGGGTGGGTAGGGGAGCGTCGTGCAGCCGTGGAAGCATCGGAGTGATCCAGGTGTGGAGGCTGCGCGAGTGAGAATGCAGGCATGAGTAGCGAAAGACGAGTGAGAAACTCGTCCGCCGAATGACCAAGGGTTCCTGGGCCAGGTTAATCCGCCCAGGGTGAGTCGGGACCTAAGACGAGGCCGACAGGCGTAGCCGATGGACAACGGGTTGATATTCCCGTACCCGTGTGAACGCGCCCATGGTGAATCAGTGATACTAACCACCCTGAATCCACGTTACCTTTTCTCTTTCGAGAGGATAGGGGTGTGGTGGATGCGTGGGACCTGATCTGGTAGTAGCCAAGCGATGGGGTGACGCAGGAAGGTAGCTGGGCCAGTCAGTGGTAGTACTGGTGTAAGCCTGTAGGGCGAACGGTAGGCAAATCCGCCGTTCATGATGCCTGAGAGGTGATGCGTAGCCGATTGAGGCGAATTCAGTGATCCTATGCTGCCGAGAAAAGCCTCTAGCGAGCTTTCACACGGCCCGTACCCCAAACCGACACAGGTGGTCAGGTAGAGAATACTAAGGCGATCGAGATAACTATGGTTAAGGAACTCGGCAAAATGCCCCCGTAACTTCGGGAGAAGGGGGACCTTGTTCGGTGATCACCTTTTCGGTGTGAGCTGGGTGAGGTCGCAGAGACCAGTGAGAAGCGACTGTTTACTAAAAACACAGGTCCGTGCGAAGTCGTAAGACGATGTATACGGACTGACGCCTGCCCGGTGCTGGAAGGTTAAGAGGACCGGTTAACTGCACTTGTGTGGTGAAGCTGAGAATTTAAGCCCCAGTAAACGGCGGTGGTAACTATAACCATCCTAAGGTAGCGAAATTCCTTGTCGGGTAAGTTCCGACCTGCACGAATGGCGTAACGACTTCTCAGCTGTCTCAACCATAGACTCGGCGAAATTGCAGTACGAGTAAAGATGCTCGTTACGCGCGGCAGGACGAAAAGACCCCGGGACCTTCACTATAGCTTGGTATTGGTGTTCGGTTCGGTTTGTGTAGGATAGGTGGGAGACTGTGAAGCGGTGACGCTAGTTACTGTGGAGTCGTTGTTGAAATACCACTCTGATCGTATTGGATACCTCAACCTCGGACCATGATCTGGTTCAGGGACAGTGCCTGGTGGGTAGTTTAACTGGGGCGGTTGCCTCCTAAAATGTAACGGAGGCGCCCAAAGGTTCCCTCAGCCTGGTTGGCAATCAGGTGTCGAGTGCAAGTGCACAAGGGAGCTTGACTGTGAGACTGACAAGTCGAGCAGGGACGAAAGTCGGGACTAGTGATCCGGCACCGGCATGTGGAAGCGGTGTCGCTCAACGGATAAAAGGTACCCCGGGGATAACAGGCTGATCTTCCCCAAGAGTCCATATCGACGGGATGGTTTGGCACCTCGATGTCGGCTCGTCGCATCCTGGGGCTGGAGTAGGTCCCAAGGGTTGGGCTGTTCGCCCATTAAAGCGGCACGCGAGCTGGGTTTAGAACGTCGTGAGACAGTTCGGTCTCTATCCGCCGCGCGCGTTAGAAACTTGAGGAAGGCTGTCCCTAGTACGAGAGGACCGGGACGGACGAACCTCTGGTGTGCCAGTTGTTCCACCAGGAGCACCGCTGGTTAGCTACGTTCGGAAGGGATAACCGCTGAAAGCATCTAAGCGGGAAGCCTGTTCCAAGATGAGGTTTCTCACCCCCACGAGGGGGTAAGGCCCCCGGCAGACCACCGGGTTGATAGGCCAGAACTGGAAGTCGGGTAACCGATGCAGGTGACTGGTACTAATAGGCCGAGGACTTACCATAAAACCAATGCAACGCGTCCACTGTGCAATATCTGAAACAACACACGAGTTGTTCAGTAACACAACCGAATACACGAATCCGCTACCCACACACGTGTGGGTGACAGGTTCGCTCGTGACACTGTTTCACAGAGTTACGGCGGCCATAGCGGAGGGGAAACGCCCGGTCCCATTCCGAACCCGGAAGCTAAGCCCTCCAGCGCCGATGGTACTGCACTCGACAGGGTGTGGGAGAGTAGGACACCGCCGAACACAA
>NZ_JBMDIX010000096.1:0-1804 GCF_057808915.1 Rhodococcus sp. FG69
CCCAACCGGGCGCCTCACCAGCCGAACGCGCCGCATACGCGATCATCACATCGCGCACGAGCGGCGCCATGGAGGCTCCGTCCGCGGAGACGTGGTGGATCACGAACGCGAGCACGTACTCGTCATCGGCCAGCCGGAACAGTTGCGCGGCTCGGGGGATCTGGGTCGTGACGTCGAACGCCGTCATCATCAGATCGATGACGCGCCGACGAATGTCTGCCTCCTGGACCTCCTCGACAGTCAGGACGGCATCGGCGTCGTCGACGTGCAAAATCTCTTGGTGCGGTCCGTCCATCGAATCGGGGTAGATCGTTCGAAGAGATTCGTGGCGGGCGATGAGGTCGGCTACCGCTGCTTCGAGTGCGGAGACGTCGAGTTGACCACTCAGTCGCACCGCGAACGGAATATTGTCCACTGCGGAGGTGGTGTCGTACTGGTTGAGGAACCAGTACCGCTGCTGCGCCAACGACAGCGGAATGCGTGCGGGCCGATCGACGGCGACGAGTTCTCGCTGCCTGCCGCTTCCGACCTGGCTCGCGATCCGCGCAGCGAGTTCCGCGACCGTCGATGCTTCGAACAGTTCGCGCACGCCGATCTTCGTGTTCAGGACCTGGCCCAACCGCGAGACCAGCTGCGTCGCGATCAGTGAGTTGCCGCCGAGTTCGAAGAAGTCGTCGTCGAGGCCGACTCGATCGAGCGAGAGGACCCCGGCGAACGTGTCGGCCACAATTTCTTCGACCGGCGTGGTGGGCGCGCGGAACTCCTTCGCCGCCACCACGGGTGCAGGCAGCGCCTTGCGATCGAGCTTGCCGCTCGAGCCGAGCGGGAACTCGTCCAATACGACGAACACGGACGGCACCATGTACTCGGCGAGCTTCGTGCCGAGTGCGGAACGAACTGTCGCACTGTCGAAGTCCTCGGTGTCCACGACGACGTACGCGACGAGTTGCTCGTCGCGAACGAGCACCGCCGCCTGCGAGATCGAATCCTGCTCGAGCAGATTCGTTTCGATCTCGCCGAGTTCGATACGCAGACCGCGCAGCTTGACCTGGAAGTCGCTGCGGCCCACGTAGTCGAGTTCGCCGCTCGCGGTCCAGCGGACGACGTCGCCCGTTCGGTAGAGCCGCTCGCCACGGGCACGCGCCTCCGGCACGGGGTGGGCGACGAACCGATCGGCAGTCAGATCCGGACGGCCGACATATCCGCGGGCAAGTTGAACACCCGCCAGATAGAGCTCACCTTCGACCCCGACCGGGACTGGAGCGAGCCGACGATCCAGGACGAACACGCGTGTGTTCCACACCGGGGCGCCGATGGGGACGACGGTCTCCCCTCTCGTCACCTCGTGGAACGTCACGTCGACGGCAGCTTCGGTCGGTCCGTACAGGTTGTGCAGCCGTACGTTCGGCAGAGCTCCGAACAATCGCTGAGCAGTGGCAGCCGGTAGCGCCTCGCCCGACGCGAACACCTGTCGCACAGTGGGCAACTGGAGTTGACGAGCTTCGAGCTCGGCGACGAATACCGACAGCATCGACGGGACGAAGTGCACGGTGGTCACGGACTCTTCGGCCATGACGCGCGCGAGATAGTGCGGATCGCGATGGCCGTCGGGAATCGCGACGACGACCGAGGCACCCACCTGCAGTGCCCAGAAGAATTCCCAGACGGACACGTCGAACGTGAACGGAGTCTTCTGCAGCACCACATCGTTCGCGGTGAGTCGATACGTGTCCTGCATCCACAGCAGACGGTTGACGATGGCCTCGTGCGAAACCGCCACACCCTTCGGCCGACCCGTCGACCC
>NZ_JBMDIX010000097.1:0-1499 GCF_057808915.1 Rhodococcus sp. FG69
TATATCGGCATACTGTTGGGTCCTGAGAGAACACGTAAAAGTGTTTCTTTCTAGGCAAGACATATACATGCGGGAGTTCGTATCCCTATCGCGGGGTGGTGGTGACACTGTTTCGGTCTGATGGATGCAGGATGTTCTTCTGTTTGTGTGTTGTTTGAGAATTGCACAGTGGACGCGAGCATCTTTATTGTAAGTAGTTTAGAGCGTACGGTGGATGCCTTGGCACCAGGAGCCGATGAAGGACGTAGGAGGCTGCGATAAGCCTCGGGGAGCTGTCAACCGAGCTGTGATCCGAGGGTGTCCGAATGGGGAAACCCAGCACGAGTGATGTCGTGTTACCTGCACCTGAATATATAGGGTGTGTGGAGGGAACGTGGGGAAGTGAAACATCTCAGTACCCACAGGAAGAGAAAACAATTGTGATTCCGTGAGTAGTGGCGAGCGAAAGCGGAGGAGGCCAAACTTTGTGCGTGTGATACCCGGCAGGGGTTGCGTATGGAGGGTTGTGGGGTTTGCTTTGTCGATTCTGCCGGATCGGCCGACAGTAAGAAATCATGGTGTTAGTCGAAGTGGTCTGGAACGGCCTGTCGTAGAGGGTGAGAGTCCCGTAGACGAAAATACTGTGACTGTTGTAGTGGATACCCAAGTAGCAGCGGGCCCGTGAAATCTGCTGTGAATCTGTCGGGACCACCCGATAAGCCTGAATACTCCCTGGTGACCGATAGCGGACTAGTACCGTGAGGGAAAGGTGAAAAGTACCCCGGGAGGGGAGTGAAATAGTACCTGAAACCGTGCGCTTACAATCCGTCAAAGCCTTCGAGTGACTTGTCACTGGGGGTGATGGCGTGCCTTTTGAAGAATGAGCCTGCGAGTTAGTGGCATGTCGCGAGGTTAACCCGTGTGGGGTAGCCGTAGCGAAAGCGAGTCCGAATAGGGCGTATCACCCTTTGGGGTGTGTAGTGGCGTGTTCTAGACCCGAAGCGGAGTGATCTACCCATGGCCAGGTTGAAGCGACGGTAAGACGTCGTGGAGGACCGAACCCACTTAGGTTGAAAACTGAGGGGATGAGTTGTGGGTAGGGGTGAAAGGCCAATCAAACTCCGTGATAGCTGGTTCTCCCCGAAATGCATTTAGGTGCAGCGTCACGTGTTTCTCATCGGAGGTAGAGCTACTGGATGGTCTAGGGGGCTTACCGGCTTACCGAAATCAGCCAAACTCCGAATGCCGATGAGTGAGAGCGTGGCAGTGAGACTGCGGGCGATAAGGTTCGTAGTCGAGAGGGAAACAGCCCAGATCGCCAGCTAAGGTCCCTAAGCGTGTACTAAGTGGAAAAGGATGTGGGGTCGCGAAGACAACCAGGAGGTTGGCTTAGAAGCAGCCACCCTTGAAAGAGTGCGTAATAGCTCACTGGTCAAGTGATCCTGCGCCGACAATGTAGCGGGGCTCAAGTACACCACCGAAGCTGCGGCACTCACACAATAGCCCGCATATCCCTTACG
>NZ_JBMDIX010000098.1:0-1475 GCF_057808915.1 Rhodococcus sp. FG69
GAACGGATCACGGCACTGCTCGACGACGGGTCCTTCGTGGAGATGGATGCCCTGGCCCGTCACCGCAGCCAGAACTTCGGCATGGCAGAGAACCGGCCCTTCGGCGACGGCGTCGTCACCGGCTACGGCACCATCGACGGCCGCGACGTGTGCATCTTCTCCCAGGACGCCACCGTCTTCGGCGGATCGCTCGGCGAAATCTACGGCGAGAAGATCGTCAAAGTCATGGACCTGGCCATCAAAACCGGCCGCCCCCTCGTCGGCATCAACGAAGGCGCCGGCGCCCGCATCCAGGAAGGTGTCGTCTCCCTCGGGTTGTACGGCGAGATCTTCCACCGCAACGTTCAGGCCTCCGGTGTCATCCCGCAGATCTCACTGATCATGGGACCCGCCGCCGGCGGACACGTCTACTCCCCCGCCCTGACCGACTTCGTCGTCATGGTCGATGGCACCTCGCAGATGTTCGTCACCGGCCCCGACGTCATCAAAACCGTCACCGGCGAAAACGTCACCATGGAAGAACTCGGCGGCGCCCACACCCACATGGAGAAGTCCGGAGTGGCGCACTACGTCGCCTCGGGTGAGCAGGACGCGTTGGACTACGTCCGCGATCTGCTGTCCTACCTGCCCTCGAACAACCGCGCCGCGGCCCCGCGCACCATCCCGTCGGATCCGATCGACGGCGCCATCGAGGACAACCTCACCGACGAGGACCTCGAACTCGACACGTTGATCCCCGATTCACCGAACACCCCGTACGACATGCACGAGGTGATCCGCCGGATCCTCGACGACGACGAATTCCTCGAAGTCCAAGAAGGCCGGGCCCGCAACATCATCGTCGGCTTCGGCCGGGTCGATGGCCGCAGCGTGGGCATCGTGGCCAATCAGCCGACCCAGTTCGCGGGCACGTTGGACATCGATGCCTCCGAGAAAGCTGCACGGTTCGTGCGGACCTGTGATGCCTTCAACGTCCCCATCATCACCTTGGTCGATGTCCCCGGATTCCTGCCCGGCACCGGGCAGGAATTCAATGGCATCATCCGTCGTGGCGCGAAACTGCTCTACGCCTACGGTGAGGCGACGGTCGGCAAGATCACCGTCATCACCCGCAAGGCCTACGGCGGCGCGTACGACGTGATGGGTTCCAAGCACATGGGTGCCGATGTGAACCTGGCGTGGCCGACGGCGCAGATCGCCGTCATGGGCGCTTCCGGTGCCGTCGGGTTCGTCTACCGCAAACAGTTGTTGGAAGCGGCGAAGAACGGCGAAGACGTCGACGCACTGCGGTTGAAACTGCAGCAGGAATACGAGGACACCCTCGTCAACCCGTACGTTGCCGCCGAACGCGGCTACCTCGACGCCGTCATCCCCCCGAGCCACACTCGCGGACAGATCGTCTCCGCACTACGACTACTCGAACGCAAACAAGTCACCCTGCCACCGAAGAAGCACGGAAACATCCCGCTGTGAGC
>NZ_JBMDIX010000099.1:0-1433 GCF_057808915.1 Rhodococcus sp. FG69
CTAGTAGTACTTTGTTAGGTCGGCGTGTCGGCTCGAGTTTTCCGTCGATTCTCGAGACCATTCGTGGATGGATACGTCAGAACTCGACGAGGTCGATGAATTGATCGATTCGTATGTCGGTGAAGTGTTCTCATCCCTGACCCGCAAAGACCGAGTGGCCACTGCCGGGGTGTATGTCCGCGGGTTGATGCTCGACGGTCGACGCAAGTCGATGCAACCGATGGCTGAGCGACTGAACGTCGATCATCAGCGGCTACAACAGTTCGTCACCAGCTCCCCATGGAATGTCACCCCGGTACGAAAGATCCTCTCCCGCAAAGCCTGCGAAGTGATCGACCCGCAGGTGTGGGTGATCGACGACACCGGATTCGCCAAGGACGGGCCCGCCTCACCGTGCGTAGCACGCCAGTACTCGGGCACCCTCGGCAAAGTCGGCAACTGCCAGGTCGCGGTCAGTGTTCATGCCGCCACAGACGCCGCGTCCGCCCCGTTGGACTGGCGCCTGTACGTGCCCACGAGTTGGGACGAGACCCTCTCCGAAGATCCTGAGGTCAACGCCGCGATCACCGCCCGCCGCGCCCGCAGCGGTATTCCTGATACCGAACATCACCGCCGCAAATGGGAAATGGCGATCGAGATGATCGACGAACTCCGCGAGTGGGGCCGACCTGCACGGCCCGTCGTCGCAGATGCCGGCTACGGCGACGCCACCGAGTTCAGACAAGCGTTGACCACCCGCAGCATCGACTACGTCGTCGCAGTCAAGGGTGCCACCAGCATCCACCCCGCCGATGCCGGGCCGCGCACACCCGCTCGCACCGGCAGAGCGGGACGACCGCCGACCCCGCGATACCCGGACCCGCCCACCTCGTGCACCGACCTCATCGTCGCTGCAGGCCGATCCGCAGCCGCCACCCTCACCTGGCGGCACGGCACGAGAACCAGCCCGGACAACCCCACCGCCGCAATGACTTCACAGTTCACCGCACTGCGGGTAAGGCCCGCCAACCGCCACATCGACCGCGAGGCCGATGGCACCCTCCCCGAATGCTGGCTGATCGCCGAATGGCCCTCCGCCGCAGCCACACCCACCGACTACTGGCTCTCCACTCTACCGCCCAGCACCCCGATCCCGGAGTTGGTGCGGCTGGCAAAAATCAGGTGGCGCATCGAACACGACTACCGAGAACTCAAAACCGGACTCGGACTCGACCACTTCGAAGGCCGCACCTGGATCGGCTGGCACCACCACGCCGCCCTCGTCACCGCCGCCCACCTGTTCATCACCACCCTGCGACTGACCCACCCAAAAGCACCTGGGCAGGCCTGACCCTCTACGGCATACTCCGCATTCTTCAACGCGCACTTGCCATCTGGATCGGAACCTGCCCGCACTGCCACCACAGATTCCCAACCTAACAAAGTACTACTAG